>CANPXA010000076.1 GCA_947585525.1 uncultured Akkermansia sp.
TTGAAGGCGCTCTGGGAGCAGAAGCGGCAATTCATGTTGCAGTTACCGCTCTTGGCGTTGATGATGAAGCAAATTTCAATCTTGTTGCCAAAGAAATGTCTCCGAAGTTCGGTTGCCCCGAGCAACACCTCCTCGTCCTCGCGTCGAAGCAACTCGGCGGCAAACTCCTCGCTCAACCCTCCCGATGCCAAAGCTCTCTCTGCCAGTTCCGTCATCTCTTCCTTTGTGTTTTGTAATTCCTGCTATTTCGGTAGGAACAATGGTGATTTAGCAAAAAATGGTCGCTCTGTCAACCCCAAATGTAAAAAAAATTCTCGTGCATCGTGTAGTTGCATCTAAAAGTTTTCTCCGGAGCTTGTATCACAAATGCTCCCGGCTGTAAAGCTTCTTTTGAAACACACGTGTCCCAAGAAAAACACGATCCCAGCAGGCGGAGGCGAGCGGAGCTCGCCCATTTACGAATTACGAATTACGAATTACGAATTACGATTTTAGCACCTCTAAAAACTCGTTTTTTAGATAGCGGGCAATCGATTGTGTGTATCCTCTCGGGCATTTTTCCCACTTTTCCCCCTCAAAATCTTCCCATTTTCCCCTATTTTTTCCTTTTTTTGACTCCTTTCTCCTCAACTTTTTTTCTCTCGTTTTTCACCCTGGTAGTTTTTAGAGGTGGCAGATTTACGATTTACGATTTACGATTTTGCAGAGCCGGCAATACGGCTTGGCATAATTCCAGCTGCTTTCTAGCCAACAACTCACCTTGTTTCAAAAATTCCGCTGCGCTTCCGCTCCGCATCTCCGCGCGTAGCGCGCTAATTTTCAACATCGTTCAAAACTGCCGACGGCTGTAAGGCAGTTTGGACAAAAGCGCAGCTTTTGCCCGCAGGGCGAAAACGACCGATGGCCGTAAGGTCGGTTAGCCAAAAGCGACAGCTTTTGTCCCAACGGGATGAGGAGTCGTGAGGCGACTCCGAAGCAACAGCCGTGGGGCGGCTGTGAGTCAACGTCCATCGTACATAACCAATGGCTTATGTTGCATAATCCGCCCGATGACCACCTGTTGGAAACGCGTTTTTCTTGGGACGGATGTGCGCAAACGCGTTTGCCCTGAAAATTGGGCTTGACGGAGCGAGCATGAGCACATAGAATGGCTGACGTATGAAAAAGGCGTTTCGAAATGCAGCGAAGAGTGTGCGAGTGAGCGGAATGGCGCTCATGGGTGTTATCTGTGCGGCGGGGTTGAGTTCGTGTGGAGACGATGACAGCTCATGGTGCGGGCACAAGCACGTGGCTGTCGAGCAGCCGGCAGCAGATGAGGAAAATCATGCGGCTCCTGACCAGACGGTGGAAGCTCAGCAGAAGGAGCTGCTCGATTACATGATCTTTACAATAGGGGACAAGGTACGGCAGCAGGCAGCTCAGCCCATGTGGAGGGAAGATGTGCGTGATATGCGCAACAAGCTGGAAGCGTACCTCACTCACCTCAAAGAGACAGGAGCGGACGCCATGACGATTGTGCGTCTGGGTCTGTTGCTGGCAGATGCAACGCGTGACATGGCGGCGTACTCTCGTGCGGAGGGACTCTATCAGGATACGCTCAAGGATTTGGACGCACTGCCGGAGGATGTGCGTGCCGGGGTGCCGGCGCGGCGGATTCGCAGCGCCCTGTCGAATGGGATCGGTTCCTGCTACCTCATGCAGAGGAAATTCACGGAAGCGCTGCCTCACTATGAGGAGGCTCTGCGGCTGGACAAAGAACTCTATGATTCACTCGCTCCGGCGGATGGTCAGCCCTTGCCGGAAGGAGAGGAGATGAGCGATGATTTGGCACAAGTGGCAGCGGACGTGCTGAGCTCCTACCGCTGTCTGGGCGAATGCCAGGCACTGGCCGATGACCCGGAGCAGGCACGCGAAACCTATCAGAAAGGGAACGCGCTGGCGGTGCAGATGACCCACCTGCGCCCCGGGATGTCCATTCAGTACATTCGCTTGCTCTCCGCCCTCGGGAATTTGGAAAGCGGGGTGGGAGAACCGAAAAAGGCGTTGGCGGCATGGGCTCGCGCGGCGAAGGTTGCCGATATGCTGCGCCGCTCGGCTCCTACACCTGCGATTCGCCTGCAAGCCATGCGATTCCTGCGTGAATTGGAAGCGTCCGCCAAGGCGGTGCAGCCCCAAATCCGCCAGCAGGAAGAAGAAACGCAGCAAACGACCGAACAGGATTGATAGTTCCCGGCAGCCATGGCCGAGTACGTGATATCTGCCGAGGCGCTGGAGCGTAACGCACGGGTGCTGCGTGAGACAGGTCAAGTCGGCGGAGCGCACATGTTGGTGGCGCTCAAGGCCTATGCGGGCACGGCGGGGATGTGCTGTTTGAAGGAGTATGCGGATGGGAGCTGCGCGTCCGGTCTGTACGAGGCAAAACTCGCAGCGCAACATCTGGGCGGTCACTTGTCTGTGTATTCTCCCGCCTATCGCGAGGAGGAACTCGAACAGCTCCTCGAGATAGCCCATCACATCGATTTTAACAGCATCTCGCAATGGGTTCGTTTCGCCGAGGTGTGTCTCTCTCATCCAAGAGCACAGAAAGGAGAAGTTCTCTTCGGGCTTCGCGTGAACCCCTGCTACTCCACGGGACACACTCCGCTCTACGATCCGTGCGCACCCAGATCGAGGCTTGGGGTGACTCCTGAGCAACTGGCTCAGGCGGCGGAACATTCCCTGCTGCGCGGCATCAGCGGACTGCATATCCACACCCTCTGCGAGCAAGGAGCGCAGGATCTCATCGACACCTTCCGAGCTTTTGAACGGACCTGCGGGTCTCTGCTCGCCGCGCCGGATATCCGTTACCTCAACCTCGGTGGCGGACATTGGATCACCCGCCCGGAGTACGACCGCGAGGCTCTGGTGCGCTTGTTGCGCGAGGTGAGGGAGCACTACAAGGTGGAGGTGTACCTGGAACCGGGAGAGGCGTGGTGTCTGCGTACGGGAGTTTTGCGCACCCGTGTGCTGGACGTCTTTGAATCACTCGGATACCGCCATGCCATCATGGACGTGAGTGTGAGCGCCCATACCCCCGATGTGCTGGAAATGCCCTACCGTCCGGATGTGTTTCTCGTGGAACGCTCCCCTATCAAGGCTGGCGAAGACGGCGAAAAAGAACCGTCCGTACGTCTGCCGGGGGAGAGCTACCTGCTCGGAGGCGGCGCCGGAGAGAAGGAGTACACCTACCGTCTCGGGGCTCCGACTTGTCTGGCGGGGGATGTCTTGGGAGACTACTCCTTTTCACGTCCGCTGGAGGCAGGAGATGTGCTGGTGTTGGACGACATGACGCACTACACAATCGTCAAAACAACTCACTTCAACGGGGTTCCGCACCCGGACATCGTCATGCTCCGCTCGGATGGCAGCCTAGAATGCGTCCGCCGCTTCAGCTACGAGGACTACGCCGACCGACAAGGATGAAGGGAGCTGACGCTTCCTATTTACGATTTACGATTTGGATGCTAGCGCGCTTGCGCGCGGAACTGCGGAGCGAAAACGAAGGTGGAAGAAGAAAGCATGGGGTGGTAGTGGGAGGAAAGGAGCGAGGCGCCGGAGGCGGAGGAGGCGAATGCCTCCCATTTACGAATTACGATTTGAATGTTTGCGCGCCGTCGGCGTGGGAAATGCAATGCGTGAGCATTGGTGGTGGGGAAACCACGGAAAGTCGCTACAAGGAAAGCGTCCGGAGTTACGCCATGCCGTCTCGCAGGCTCCGCTACATTGACGCTTCGGCACCACCCTGCCTCAGCGCCCTGCGGGCAAAAGCTGCGCTTTTGTCCAATCCCCCTCCGCACCCTCGGGGGCTTTGTCCATCGACCGCATCCCCATGAGCAACGGGTTATGCTATATGACGTGCCGATGACTGCGTGTTGGCATCGCTTTATGGGGGACGGATGTG
The DNA here is from genome assembly GCA_947585525.1 of uncultured Akkermansia sp. Classification (GTDB taxonomy): domain Bacteria; phylum Verrucomicrobiota; class Verrucomicrobiia; order Verrucomicrobiales; family Akkermansiaceae; genus Akkermansia. The sequence goes on from CANPXA010000076.1 coordinate 3,941, forward strand.
CTCAGAGTCTCGACAGAGCGGATGTGATGGCGGCGGGATAGAGGATATGCTCCTGCACTTGGATGCGGGCGTGCAGGGACTCCGGCGTATCGTCCGGCAGCACGGGAACGTATGCCTGCATGATGATTTCTCCGGTATCCATCCCAGCGTCCACGTAATGCACCGTGCAGCCGGTCCGGGTAGCCCCCGCCTCAAGCGCCTGCTTCCACGCCTCCACGCCCGGGAAGGCCGGCAGCAAGGCGGGGTGGATATTCAGGATTCTCCGGGGAAAAGCCCGCAGCAGGGGCTCCTTGACCAATCGCATGAAACCGGCCAGACAGATCAGGTCCACCTTCAATTCTCTGAGCTGCTGAGCCAGCGCCTCCTGCGCCTCCGCCGGGAATTTGTTCTTGTACCCGCCGCAATCCAGCCAAGCGGTCGGCACCCCGCGCTTCCTCGCGCGCTCCAGGATGTACGCATCCTCATGGTCCGACAAGACGATCACGACCTCTGCGTCCAATCTCCCATCGTCGATCGCGTTGAAGATCGATTGACAATTGCTCCCACTCCCGGATCCTAATACGGCAAGTCGCGCTTTCATGGTCCGCATTCTATCCCAGCTCACCCCCATTTGTCAAATGTCGAAATTGCAAATGCGGGGCAAACGCATTAGGGAATGCGTTTGCTATTTACGATTTACAATTTGCGTGCTTGCTCGCGAAGATGCGATGCTTCAGCATTGGTGGTGGGGAAAAATCATGAGCCTTGTTTAGTTAGAAAGGTTATTAGTTACGCCATGCCGTCTCGCAGGTTTTGCTTCCATCGTCCATCGTACCTAACCAATGGGTTATGCTTCATCACCTGCCGATAACTGCGTGTTGGGATCGCTTTTTCTTGGACAGGATGTGGAAAAGCCCGAAATTTTCAGAGCTTGACAAATCCTGGGCAGGGGCGTATCATCCCCGCGTGAACGAAGAATCGGTTAAAAAAACGCCGTTGTGGGCGAAGCACGTCGAATTGGGAGCAAAAATGGTGGCTTTTGCCGGGTGGGATATGCCGGTGCAATACAGCGGAATATTGGATGAACACCGAGCCGTCCGTGAGGCATGCGGGGTATTTGACATATCACACATGGGGCAATTTCATGCGCACGGGGAAGGGACGACCACGTGGTTGAACGGGATGTTCACGAACAATTTGGAGAAGTTGATTGATGGGGTAGGACAGTATTCGATGATGCTCAATGAGCGCGGCGGCGTGATTGACGATTTGATTATCTACCGACTCGGGGAGGATGATTACTTCATCGTGGTGAATGCTTCCATGATTGATGAGGACTACGCCTGGCTCATGGCGCACAAACCGGAGGATCCTCAGTTGGAAAATCTGAGTGCCGAGTACGTGGGTTTGGCGGTGCAGGGACCGAAGTGCGAGAGCGTGTTTGAGGCGGTGTGTCCCGGTGTTGAGCTTCCGGCGCACAACGGGATCTTGCGGTTCACGGTGGATGGGGAGAAGCTCATCGTCTGCCGTACAGGCTACACCGGCGAAAACGGCTTTGAATTTTTCTGTGCAGCTCAGCAGGGCGTGAAGTGGTTTGAACGCATGATAGCGGCGGGAGCCCAACCCTGCGGACTTGGCGCAAGAGATAGCCTGAGACTGGAGATGTGCTACTCGCTGAATGGTTCTGACCTGTCGCCGGAAAAAACGCCGCTGGAGGCCGGACTTTCCTGGTGCTGCGACTTGACCAAGGATTTTGTGGGCGTGCAGACGCTGCGTGAACAAAAGGCGTCCGGACGTCCCACGGCGCTGGTGGCTATCGAGTACACGGAAAAAGGCGCACCGCCGCGGCATGGGTATGAGGTGCAGCTTCGGGATGGCACGCCGCTGGGCGAGCTGTGCAGCGGGGTGCTTTCTCCGACCTTGGGCAAGGGGATAGCCATGGCATACGTGCCGGCGCAGCATGGCAAGATTGGCACCGAGGTGCAGGTCGTTGTCCGTGGAAAAGCCGTACCCGCCGTTATCGTGAAAAAACCTTTCTTAAAAAAATAATCATTCCGAACCTCAACCATTAATCAGCCATGAGTACAATACCCTCAGACTTCAAATACTCCGCCGAACACGAATGGATCAGCCCGGCCGCCGACGGAGTCGTAACGTTAGGTATCACCGACTTCGCTCAGTCCGAGTTGGGTGACGTCGTTTACGTCGATCTCCCGGAGGTAGGCAACACCTACGCCGCCGGAGACGCCATCGGCGCCGTAGAATCCGTGAAAGCGGCCTCCGATGTTTACACCCCTGTGTCCGGCGAGGTGGTTGAGGTGAATGAAGAATTGGGAAATGAGCCGGGAATCGTGAACAAGGATGCTTTCGGAGACGGCTGGATCTGCAAGATCAAGCTGAGCGCGCCGGACGAGATGGACGGGCTCATGGATGCCACGGCCTACGGTGAGTTCTGCAAATAAAGAACGTCATTTTTTCTCGCGGGGCGTAGGAGTTCACCACGAAGAAGCTCCTGCGCCTGACTTTTTATGATCCTTTCCGAAATACCTTTCACCCATGATCACGTCACAGTCCCCCTTTGAACCGCGCCACATCGGTCCCGGCGAGACCGAGATCCAAGAAATGCTCGCCGAAATCGGCTTCGACAGTCTCGATGCCATGACGGATGCCATTGTGCCGGCGGATATACGACTCAAGCAACTGCCGGATTTGCCGGCGCCGCTGACCGAGCAGGATGCCCTGAGTCAGCTCAAGCAGGTGCTCTCCGCCAACAGGCCTGCCAAGAGTCTGATCGGTCAGGGATATTACGGGGCTTACATGCCGGCCGTGATCCAGCGCAACGTCTATGAAAATCCGGGGTGGTACACGGCGTACACTCCCTACCAGCCGGAGATTGCTCAGGGTCGGCTCGAGATGCTCATGAATTTCCAGACGATGATAGCCGGGTTGACGGGGCTTCCCGTGGCGAATGCATCGATGCTCGATGAGGGAACGGCGGCGGCAGAGGCGGTGCACCTGTGCGTGAGCAGCAAGGCGAAGAGCGATACCTTCTTTGTGGCGGATTCCTGTTTTCCGCAGACGATTGAGGTGATCCGCACGCGCTGCGAGACCACGGGTGTGAAGCTGATCGTGGGGGACTGGAAGGAGTTTGACCCCGCGAGCGAGCCGGGACTGGCGGGCGTTTTGGTGCAGTACCCGGACGACCTGGGACGCGTGGAGGACTACGCTGCCTTTTTTGAGAAGTGTCATGCGGGCAGGGTTCTCTGCTGCGTGGCGGCGGATCTGCTGGCTCTCACGCGCCTGCGCGAGCCGGGCGCGTTCGGTGCGGACGTCTGTATCGGCACGACTCAGCGCATCGGCATCCCGATGGGCTACGGCGGTCCGGCTGCGGCGTACATGGCCTGCACCGACGCGCTGAAACGAAAATTGCCCGGGCGCTTTATCGGTCTTTCCGTAGATCGCGATGGTAAACCGGCCTACCGTCTGGCGTTGCAGACGCGCGAACAACACATCCGCCGTGAAAAAGCCACTTCCAACATCTGCACGGCCCAAGTGCTGACGGCTCTGCTCAGCACCTTCTGTGCCATGTACCACGGACCGGAGGGACTCTCCCACATCGCCGCCACGGTGCAGCGTCTCGCCGCCGCCTTCGCGGAGAGCATGCACGCTGCGGAGGGCGTAGAGGTCGTTGACGGACGCCTTTTCGATACCGTGGCTCTTCGTTCGAAAGGACGGGCGGATGAGCTGGTGGCGGCTGCGCTCAAGGTGGGTTACAATATCCGTCGCGTGGATGCCGACACGGTGGGCGTATCCTTTGATGAAACGTGTACAGATGCCGATTTGACGGCGCTTTGTGAGGCGTTCGGGGTGAACCCCGCGGCGGTGAAGGACGCTCCGGCGAGTGAGAGAACGACGCCGTTCTGTACGGAAAAATGCTTCAATGCGTTCCATTCCGAGACGGAGATGATGCGCTAC
>CANPXA010000077.1 GCA_947585525.1 uncultured Akkermansia sp.
TTGTCATCTCGCTGGCTTACCTCCTTCATCCAGAGGAAACGCATGGGGCATGAATCGGATGAGATCAGGGAAAATTGTCTTGGGTCACGTGTGAGGCACCTATGGGGCGGCGCCGAGTCAAGATGGCATTGCGTAACTCCGGACGCTTATCCAAATCGTAAATAGGCAAACGCATTTTCTAATGCGTTTGCCCCGGTGGAGTGAGGAGCTGAACGAGTTGAGGGAGCGTCGCAAGTTCCACCGCCAACTTTCCTCGGGCATTGCGGAGGGAACGATCAGCTCCGGCGGTCAGGAGCATCTCGACGATGGAGGTGTAGCCGTACGAGGCGGCGAGGTGCAGAGGCAGCTCGCCATACGGGTTGCGAGCATTGGGATCAGCCCCTACGGCGAGCAGCAATTCAATGAGCTGCTCATCCGGTTCCACTCCCGCTGTGCGTAGCTCCGGTGAAAAATCAATCTCATCCTGCAACAACAAGGTAGCAGCGCGACGCAGATCCTCAGGGTCCCCTCCGTGCTCCAATTCCTTGAGAAATTCCTGCACCGGCTCATCAAATTCATCCGGATCAAGAGCCTCCGCCATGATCTGCAAATCCTCCGTCGTTACCTGCGGACGCTCCTCCGCATGGATCTGTACGCTGTTCCATCCGTTCTCCATCATATCGCCCTTATCATACACGATTCCCCTCCCCTTGACCAGCCGGAAAAAATATGACGGGGCGAGCGGAGCTCGCCTATTTACGAATTACGAATTACGATTTACGATTTGAATTTTAGCGCGCTTGCGCGCGGGTTATGCGGAGCGATAGCGGAGGTGGAGGGCAAAACAAAAGCCGTTACTGTAAGGAAAGCGGCTGGAATTACGCCATGCCGTCTTGCAGACTCTGCTTAAATAAATCGTACGTCGTAAATCGTAAATCGTACATAGCAACCGCATTTTCTAATGCGGTTGCCCTGCCGTCTCTCCAGCTTTGCTTCCATCGTCCATCGTCCATGGGCAACCGCATTAGAAAATGCGTTTGCCCGGGCGGCTCATCAAGCTTCGCCGAGCTCGTAAAGTTCCGGTGGCAGGGAAGTGAGAAATTGGGAGGGGGGTGAGAAGTGAGAGTCCGTACTGTGACCGTTGTAGCGTGGGTAGCTGAGGAAGAGGAGGTCCTGAGCCCGGGTGACGGCGACGTAGAAGAGGCGGTTCTCCTCCTCCATCTCGCGGGAGTCGCCGCTTTGGATGGTGCGGTAGTGGGGGAACATTCCCTCGCCGAGGAAGATGATAAAGACCGCTTTCCACTCGAGTCCTTTAGCCTGGTGGATGGTGCTGAGGGTGACGCAATCGGAAGATTCGGTCACCTCGTCGCGATCCGCTTCGCTGAGGAGGGCTACCTGGGTGAGGAAGTCATCCAATCCATCGGCATCTGACATGGAGCGCGAAAGCTGTTCGATGTCCTCCAGACGTTCCTCGTAGTTTTCGTAGCGGGTCGAGAAGGATGATTCCACGTCCTGAAGCACGCGGGTAATCATCTCCGCCGGGGTGAGTTCATGGTCGGCAGGACGCAGGGAGGTCATGGTGGCGAGAAAAGAGAGCCAATCCACCTGTGCCGCCGCAGGAACTTTTACGCCGCCGCCGCCGCCGCGCGTCATCACGCCCGTGTAGTCGCGCAGAGGTTCGCCGGGGTGTCCGTTCTCGTAGATTTCCAGCTCATGGAGCCACGCCTGCCACATCTTGTTGGCGCCGGCTTCGCCGACGCGGGGGAGCATCGCAGCGATGCGGCGAAAAGCCATTTCATCATGCGGGTTGGAGAGGAGACGAAGGTAGGCGATGATGTCCTTGACGTGGGCTTGCTCAAAGAAGCGCAAACCGCTGGTGACGCGGAAGGGGATGTGGCGGCGCGTGAGTTCCATCTGGACGTCGAGGCAGTGAAAGTGCGCACGGTAGAGCACGGCGATGTCGCTGCCGTTCATTCCGCCGTCGATGAGTTGCTCGATGGTGTGCGCCACAAACTGCGCCTCGATCCGGTTGTCCGGTGCGGGGATAATCAGGGGAAGAGATTTGCCGGCGGGGCGGCTCGGACGGAGATTTTTGACGTAGCGGCGCTCGTTACGGGCGATGGCGGCGTTGGAGATGTCCAGGATGGCGGGGACGCTGCGGTAATTGGTCTCAATTTTGTAGATGACGGCGCCGGGAAAGTGGGCGGAGAATTCGAAGATGTGTTCCACCTGTGCTCCGCGCCAGGAATAGATGCTCTGTGCGTCGTCCCCGACAGCCATGAGTCCGGTGCGCGTCCCGCCGCAGAGCTGCTTGATGATGCTGTCTTGCAGGGCATTGGTGTCCTGGTATTCGTCCACGAGGACGTGCAGGAAACGTTCGCGGTAGAGCTCCTGCACGGCGGCGTGTTCCTGCAGGAGCTTGAGGGTGTTGACGAGCAAGTCGTCGAAATCCATCGCGTTGGCATCGCGCTTGCGAGCTGTGTAGTCCTCGAGGATTCGGGAGATGGTTTCCTCATGCTTGAGGAGGTGGGGAGCTTCCTCGCTCAGAGTTTGGTGGAGCGAACGCATGGTGTTCACTGCAAGGCTGTGCAGATTGAGGAGGACATCTCCCTTTGGAAAGGCGAGGGTCTTGTTGAGTTTTCCGACGTGTTTCTTGACGAGACTGCGGACGAGAGCTTTCTGGTCATCCGTGTCCATGATGCTGAAGCCGGGACGGTAGCCGAGCAGCTCGGCATGGCGGCGCAAGATGCGGTTGGCGATGGAGTGAAAAGTGCCGCCCCATATCTCGCCTGCTTCCGCTCCAATGAGGTTGTGCACCCGTTCCAGCATCTCTCTCGCAGCCTTGTTGGTGAAGGTGAGCAGAAGCACACGCCATCCCGGAACTCCTTGCGAGAGCAGCCACGCCACACGGTACGTGAGGGTACGGGTCTTGCCGCTGCCCGCCCCGGCGATGACGAGCGAGAAGCGCGCGTCTGAGGTGACGGCGGCGAGCTGTTGCTCATTGAGCTCTGCCGCGAAATCGGGGACGGAGGAGAGAGCTGACCGGGAAGGCATCATCTTGGAATCAAAAATCGAGGTACACCTCAGCACGGCGGTTTTCACCGCGGATCGTGCTGATGGTTTGCCGGGAGTCACCGGTGCGGTAGGAACGGAGAGGCTGTCTTTTGCCGAGCCCACGTGTGGTGATACGCTCAGCCGCCACGCCTTGCGCCACGAGCGCGTCGCGCACAGCTGCCGCGCGACGTTCGGAGAGATCCTGGTTGTAGGCGGAGGAGCCTATGTCATCCGTGTGACCGGAGATGTTGATGTTTCCCTCACGAGAGGTGAGCAGGTTGGCTACGATTTTGAGTTGCTTGAGAGAACGGGGGCTCAGGGTGGCATCGTCAAAGGCGAAGTAGAGCACGAGTGAGTCGCCTCCCTGCGGGTTCTTGACGATGGGAAAGTACACGCCGCCTTCCGCTTGCGCGCTTTCTTCATAGCGGTTGAGCATATCGTCCAACGCGACGGCTTTAATCAACCATCCCCGCTGCGCATCGTGCGTCATTTCGATGCCCACGTTGCGAGATTTCTCGGAGCCGTTCCTGGGGGAGAGGTACACGAGGAAGCCGGCGTTTGCTCCCTTGCTGAACATATTGCGCAGGGGAAGACGGTTCCGCAGGACAAAGTCGCCCTCTTCAAACACCATGCACAGCCCCGCGAGAGTGGCATCCGTCACATCTCCTCCCGCCGTGAGCCGGCGTGCGGTCTCCATATCGCCGTGTTTGAGCGCCTCCACAAAGCCCTCCACGACGGAGAGGGAATCACTCTCGGAGGTTACGCGTGTTTTGTCTGCCGGAACTTCTTTTGCCTGTTGGACGGAGGGGGCTTTTCCCTCGGTGGGGGCGGAGATGCTCAGGACGATGTCCTCTCCTCCGCCGTCTGCCGTGGAGATGCGGTAGCGAGTTTCCTTGGTTCTCGCCTGCTCATCGAGAATATTGCCCACTTCCTGCACTTGCAGCGGAACATCGCCCTTCTTGCTGCGCCAGTCGTTCAGCCGAGTGACCGTCTCTTGTGAGATGACGCCTTGCTGCACGAGTTCGTTGAGGACCGTGGCTCTCTGCGGCGCCGGCAGCTCGAAGGCCTGCGTCACTCGGAGGGCTGTGGCGTGCTCCGCAGAATGAGGACGCACGGCGGGAGAAGCCGGCGCGGGGGGCGCAACGGGTGGCGTCTGCTCCGCGGGCGGGGGCGGAAGTTCCCGTGCGGGCTCAGGAACGGGGGCGGCCTGTTCTGCGGTCGGAGGGACGACCGGTTCCGTCTGTTTGAGCGCTTCCTTGCCGCGGTACAACCCGGTGATGCCGGCTGCAAAGAGCAGCAGGATGAGAAGCATGATAAAAAGATGGTGGCTCTTCATGGTGTCAGAAATTGTGAAGGGGAAACATGGAGGACGCCGGGCTCGTCGGGAGCGGGGCGAGCGGTGGGCTGACGGGAGTTCCGCTCGTGCCCGGCCGCCTCGCGGACGCGCAACATACGAGCCTCGCTGTAAGCATCCGGGAAGTCCGGAGCCGGGTACTTGCGGAGCAATTCTTCGGGGTTCATGCGGTTCATGGTGCCGGTCGGATGGTAGCCGGGCATACCGGCCTCCGTGCACAGAGAAGGAATAGCTTCAAAATGCAAATGCGCCAAGTAGCGTCCGTCCGCCGTGCCGATACGTCCCAGCCGCTGCCCACGCGCCACGTATTGCCCGACCCTCACGTCACGCTGCCGGAGGTGTGCGTAGAGGGTCTGCACATAGCCGTCTTCTCCGGGCAGGCGATGCAGCAGCACCACCACATTCCCCCATTCGGGCGTGGGACGTCCGGAGTACACGACAAGTCCTCGCCCGGCTGCACAGACGGGTTCTCCGAGATCGGTGTTTTCTCCGCCGATGCCGTTGATATCCTTTCCGGTGTGGTGTCCGCGGCGGGTGGCATTCAGGGCGCCGAAGCCTTGAGCGTCGTACATCATGGCTCCGCTCGGCGAACCGCACGGCCACTGAAACCCATCTATTTCCGGTGCGGCAACCAACTCCTCCGGACGCAATAAAATCAGGCCTCCCAGGATCTGAGCGGGCATGACGCTCGATGCCTCCGCCTCACGGTAAAAGGATGCGGTGATCCTCTCTTTCCTCTCCCCCGCCTTCCTGCTCCCCAGCCACACTAATCCCAACACACCCACCCCCGCAAGCACGTAAAACAACTTGCGGTAAATACTTGCCTTGCCTGCGCGTTCCCTCATTCGCCCCCATGGTATCTGAAAGCGTCCCGCCATTCAAGTCTAAACCAAAACAAACGCCATTGAAAATGCGTCCGACATGATCATGGACGATGGACGGGGGCGAGCGGAGCTCGCCTATTTACGAATTACGAATTACGAATTACGAATTATTTAAGCAAAGCAAGAAAGACGGCATAGCGTAACCAACAACCTTTCGAACCAACAACAGCCTATGATTTTACCCACCACCAATGCTTACGCCTTGCATAGCCCGCGCCGACGGCGCGCGAATTTTAGCGCGCCATGCGCGTTTTTGCGGAGCGAGAGCGCAGTAGAATTTCTAAAACAATGCGGAGTGTTACGAGGAAAGCGTTAGCAAAAAAATGGCACGGTCAACGAACGCCGTGCCAAGTGGATGGAAGGGTGGCCAGTGGGGCTCGAACCCACAACTCCCAGAACCACAATCTAGTGCTCTACCATTGAACTATGGCCACCACGTGTGTTGCACCTGCAGAGACAGGCGTGAGCGAAGTTTACAGGCAAACGGACGCAATGGCAAGTCTAAAAATACGAAAAATTATCAAACCCCTGTGCAAAACCATGTTGCCTACCAGTTCCCTGCCACACGTGTCCCAGCGAGGAGCGTGCTAAAATCCAAATCGTAAATGGCAACCGCATTTTCTAATGCGGTTGCCCTGTGCGTTTGCTCCATTGGCTTGACAGCGGGTGAGGAGGCAGGTAGAATGGCGGCGCATGGTAGAAGTCGTGGACAAGGTACTGGCGGCGGCGAGTGAGTGGCTGTGGAGTTACGTCCTGTTATTTTGTCTGCTCGGGACGCATTTGTATCTGACCGTCATTTTGAAATTTCCCCAGAGGCACCTGTTGAAAGCGATGGGTTACTATTTCGGCGGAGGGAAGCATGGGAAGGGGAGCATCTCCCATTTCCCCTCCCTGATGGTATCTCTCGCTGCAAATGTGGGGACCGGGAACATCGTGGGGGTGGCGACGGCGGTGGCGATGGGCGGACCGGGAGCCGTGTTTTGGTGCATGATCACGGGACTTTTGGGGATATCCACGAGGTACGCGGAGAGTTTGTTGGCCATCCGTTACCGTGTGCGTGACGGCAAAGGACATATCTGCGGAGGACCCATGTATGCGCTGGAACGAGGAATGAAATGCAAGTGGCTTGCGGTAATCTTCGCGGTGTTCACGGCATTGGCTGCATTCGGCATCGGCAACATCACGCAGGCCAATGCGGTGGCGGGGGTGCTTGCGGAGTGTCCGCTGGCCGCCCCCCCCTGGGAAAGCGGTCTGTTGTTGGCCTTGCTGGTCGCAGTAGTGCTGCTTTTCGGACTGAAAGGGGTCGCTCATGTGTGCACAGCTTGTGTACCGGGTATGGCCGGAATATACATTGTCGGTTGCTGCATCCTCATCGGTGAACACCTCGACCTCGTCCTGCCTGCCCTGCAGCTGATCGGACGAGCCGCCTTCACCGATCAAGCCGCGACGGGGGGCTTCATTGGCTCAGGAATCATGCTCGCCATGCAGACCGGGGTGCGTCGGGGGCTCTTCTCCAATGAGGCGGGTATGGGGTCATCGCCCATCGTGTCGGCGCCGGTGCGCACGCCCAATGCCGTCCAGCAAGCCCTCGTTTCCTCCACGGGACCGTTCTGGGACACGGTCATCATCTGCACGCTCACGGGACTCACCCTGACGATATGTCTTATGGCGCATCCTGAGATCGCGAGTGGTGAGGGAAGTATGCTGACCTATCGCGCGTTTGCTACGGCAGGAAGTCTGAACTCATGGTTGCTTACGGCGAGTCTCGCCACGTTTGTTATCTCCACTCTGCTGGGGTGGTCGTACTTTGGGGAGCAGGCTCTGACGTATCTGGGCGGAGCACGCCTCACGATTCCCTACCGTGTCGTATGGGTGGCAGCCGTCTATCTCGGCTGTGTGGTGCCGAAGAGTACAATCGTGTGGAACTTCGCCGACTTGGCCAACGGACTCATGGCTCTGCCCAATCTCATCTGTCTCATCGCACTCTCCGGTGTGGTGGTGTACCAGACTCGCAAGTACCTCTGGCACGGAGATCCCGATGAAGTGGATCCGGAGGTGCAACTGGCGGAAAAAGAGGACGCCTAGGTCATTACGATTTACGAATTACGAATTACGAATTACGAATTACGAATTTGGCACCTCTAAAAACCCGTTTTTTAGATAGCGGGCAATCGATGGTGCGTATCCTCTCGGACATTTTTCCCAGTTTTTCCCCTCAAAATCCTCCCATTTTTCCCTTTTTTTTGACTCCTTTCTCCTCAACTGTTTTTCTCTCGTTTTTCACCTTGGTAGTTTTTAGAGGTGGCAGAATTACGAATTACGAATTGGGAAATTCGCGCGCCGTTGGCGCAAACTAGCGGAGCGAATGCGCAGCGGAATTTTTAAGCAACGCGTATCGTTAATGAGGAAGGCGTCCGGAATTACGCTATGCCGTCTTTCTTGCTTTGCAAAATCGTACATCGTCCATCGTAAATCGTAAATAGCAAACGCATTTCCTAATGCGTTTGCTCCGGTCTTGTCGTCATCCCACGGAGAGGAAGTCCGCGCGGAGGTCTTCTTCGGAAGCAGGGACAACAACTTCACGCCGTCGCTCTTCCCCCCCCCCCCCCC
>CANPXA010000078.1 GCA_947585525.1 uncultured Akkermansia sp.
GTAACGCTCACGACGATGTCCTCCATCGACCCGATACGCGTGGACTTCGTGGTGCCGGGCAAGCAGATGCTCAGCGAGGTGCTGGCGCCCGATTATTCACCGGACAAGGGGATGGTGACACCGGTGACGGAATTCAAGGTCGTGTTGGAGGACGGCAGCACGTATGAGTACAAGGGGCAGGTTGTGGCAGTGGACAGTTATGTCAACAGTTCGACGGGGACGGTGAATTTCATCGGACATCTGCCGAATCCCGAGCTCCGGTTGCGTTCCGGATCGGCCGTGCGAGTGGTAGCGCCTACCGGGGTGGTGAAGGATGCGCTGCTGGTGCCGAGTCGTGCGCTCGTGTCTTCCATGAACCATCGATTCATTTACGTGGTAGGGAAGGATGGCACACCGTACGGCATCGATGTGCTGCCGGCGCAGGAGGTCGTCCTGCGTATGCCCAACGGGGACGGAAAAGAAACGGAGATGCCCATGCAGATCATCACGGGACGCATCAAACCCCTGCAGGATAGCCTGAAAGATCTCGGCTTTGACAATCCCAAGGAGGTACAGGTCATTGTGGAGGGCGGACAGATGGCAGCCCTCTACGCGCAGGCGAACATGGGGCTTCGCGCGGCGGGCGCCAAAGAGGGCTTCGGCACAGTCAATCCGCGACCGTTCGTGTACACTCTTCCCGTGACGACCACACCATCGGTAACGGCTAAGCACTAAGAGAGGTTATGAGCGCGTATTTCATCAAACACCCGGTGATCGCCACCGTGATAGCGGTGGTCACGACACTGCTCGGTATCGTCTGTTTGCTCAACCTGCCCATTTCGCAATATCCGGAGATAACGCCGCGCATCATCCAGCTGCAGACGATGTTCCCCGGGGCGGATGCGCAGAGTGTGGCGGATTCCGTGGGCACGCCGCTGGAACGTCAGGTGAACGGGGTGCAGCACATGGACTACATGATGTCGGTCTCCTCCAACAACGGCGTGTACAACCTCATGGTCGTCTTTGAGCCGGACTCAGACACGGACATGGACCAGATGCTTGTGAACATGCGCTACGGACAGGCGCAGTCACAGATGCCCAGTGAGGTGATGAACTCCGGTGTGACGATCCGACAACAGCCGGGTCTGCCCCTCATGCTTTACGGACTCACCTCTCCGGACGGCAGCTACAACACCGTGGATCTCGCAAATTACGCGCAGGTGAAGCTGGTGGATGAGATCAAGCGCGTGGAGGGTGTGGGCGAGGTGGCTGTGTACGGAGCCGGACGCTACGCCATCCGCATCTGGCTGGACACCGTCAAGATGAGCCATTTCAACATCTCGCTGGATGAGGTGCGCGCGGCCATCTCGAAGCAGAATATGACCAACCCCGGTGGCAAGATCGGCGCCGATCCCGTCCCCAACGGTCAGGAAAAAACCATCACCGTGAGAACTCAGGGTCGCCTCTCAGATCCTCATGAATTTGAGGAGATCATCGTGCGCCAACAGGCGGACCAGATCGTCTATCTGAAGGACATTGCCACCGTGGAGTTGGGTTCGGAAAACTATTCCGCCACGGGTCGGCGTAATGGAGATATAGCGGCATCGGTGGTGATCTTTCAGTCCCCCGGATCGAACGCGATCGACACCGTGGATCGGGTGACGAAGCTGCTGGAGAAGAAAACGGCCGTGATGCCGCAGGGGGTGAAGGGAGCCGTGGCTTTGGACACGACGACCTCCGTGCGTTACTCGATACGGGAGATTGAACACACGTTCGTGGAAGCCATCATTCTGGTGGCGCTCGTGGTGTATATCTTCCTGCAGAATTGGCGCGCTACGCTGATCCCCCTCATCGCCGTGCCCGTTTCGCTCATTTCCACATTCTGCATATTCCCTCTGCTGGGATTCACGCTCAACACGATCTCCCTGCTGGGCATGGTGCTCGCCATCGGACTTGTGGTGGATGATGCCATCGTCGTCGTGGAGGCTGTGCAGCACCATATCGACAAGGGGTTGCGTCCACGTGTGGCGGCGTTTGCCGCCATGCAGGAGGTGAGCGGACCGGTTATAGCCATCGCGCTCGTGTTGGCGGCGGTGTTTTTACCATCGCTCATGCTCAAGGGCATCACGGGAACGCTCTTCAAGCAGTTTGCCATCACCATCGCTATTTCGATGCTGATTTCCGCGTTCAACGCGCTCACGCTCTCGCCGGCTCTCTGTGCGCTTCTCCTCAAGCCGAGTCGGGAGAACAAGAGCATCTTTGCCCCCTTCCATCGCCTCTTCAACAAATTCTACAACGGCACGGCCAACCTCTACACGCGCATCTGCGGTGGGCTCGCCCGCAAACTCATCATCTCGATGCCTCTGCTTTTCCTGATGTGGGGGGCGATCAAGCCGGTTTCTCAATTTGTTCCCGGAGCGTTTTTGCCGGATGAGGACCAAGGTTTCCTGATGGCGGCTCTGGTGATGAAGCCGGAGACTTCTCTGCAGGTTGCCATGGAGCAGAATAAAAAATTGGAACAGGCTCTCTACGATCCCAAGGTCGTGAAAAATCTCACCTCTGTCGTGGGTATCAACATCCTCAACATGGTGCAGACTCCCGGCGCCTGCATCGGTTTCGTGGAACTCAAGGATTGGAGCGAGCGCGCCGAGACGGCTCAGCAGATCCAGCGCCGACTCATGGCTCGCGTGCAGCAGGCCGGATTGGATGGTACGGCGATGGTGCTGGTGCCGCCGGCCATTCCGGGTGTGGGCACGGCCAACGGCGTGGCCATGGTGCTGATGGATCTGGAGGGGCAGGGGGTACCGTTCCTCTACGAGAGGGTGAAGGAATTTGAGGCGGCGGCGCGGAAACGTCCGGAGGTGGGGATGTGCATGGACATGATGATGTCCGACACGCCACAGAAGTACCTTGAGTTGGATCGCGAGAAATGCCAGTACCATAAGGTGGACATCAGCACGGCCAACGGTATCCTGGCTTCCTACTACGGTTCCACATTCGTCAATTTCTTTAACGCCTTCGGTCAGCAGTGGCAGGTGTACATCCAGGCGCAGGGCGAGGATCGTGCAAGCTTGGACAAAATGGATGGCTTCTTCGTGATGAACGCGGATGGCGAACGTGTGCCGCTTTCGGCGTTGGTGAAGGTGAGGGACATAGCGGAGACGGAATTCGTGATGCACCACCAAGGGTACAATTCGGCGAAGATCAATGTGATGCCCAAGCCGGGCTACTCCACCCAACAGCTCATGGAGGCTATGGAGGAAGTCTATGCCCAAACCATGGATTCCTCCAAGGTCGGCTTCGATTACCAAGATATGAGCTTCCAGGAAAATAAGGTGCGCAACAGCACGGGTCTGGGCACGATCTTCATCATGTCCGGTCTCTTTGCTTTCCTCATCCTGGTGGCTCTTTATGAGAAGTGGCCGTTGCCCATCTCGGTGTTTATGACGGTGCCCATTGCCGTGCTGGGAGCGTACAGCGGACTTGCCCTGTGGCACCTTGAGCTCAATCTGTACGCGCAGGTGGGTTTGGTGATGCTGGTGGGTCTTGCGGCGAAAAATGCGATTCTGATCGTGGAGTTCGCCAACCTTGAGATGGAGCGAGGCAAGGGGCTCATGGAGGCCACGCTTGCAGCGGCTCGGTTACGTCTGCGTCCCATCTTGATGACCTCGCTCGCTTTCATCCTGGGCTGCATTCCTCTCGTTCTCTCCAGCGGGTCGGGGGCGCTTGCGCGAAACTCGATCGGCATTGTCGTCGTGGCGGGGATGACGGTGGCGACTGTGCTGGGTGTGTTTCTCATTCCGTGCTCGTACGTGTTTGTGATGCGTCTGTTCCGGATTCGTTTCAAGCTGCATGAGCTTGGGGAGGACCCGGATGAGCAGGAGGCGCGCGTTTATCTGGCCGCGCACGGCAATGATGAAGAATGAGCTTGCAACATTATAGACGAAAAGGTAATATCATGACAGCTATGAAGAAATACACGGTCATCGTTCTGCTCGGGGCAGTAGCACTCGGCGCGGCGTCTTGTTCTTTCGGTCCGCGTTGGCACCGGCCGCACATGGCGGTTCCGGTGCAGTTCCGTGGCAAGAGCTTCGGGGAAGGAAACATGGCCGACCTTCCGTGGCAGACGGTGCTCAAAGATGAAAAGCTCAATGCTCTGTTGAGAGACGTTTTCTCCGCCAACAGGAGCTTGGCCGCTCTTCGGCACAACGTGGATGCCGCACGCCGTTACGTGACCATCGCGCGTGCACCCCTCTTCCCCTGGGCCGGCTACAGTGCCTCGGAGAGCAAGGGCATGAACCAGCAGGGCGGCGCTGCCGTGGCTCAAACAGGCGGCATCACTTCCAACCCCGGCTCAGCGGCCCTCTCCGCTTCCTGGGAATTGGACCTCTGGGGCAGAACGCGCAAAGGCGTGGAGAGTGCGGCGGCCGGTGCGAGAGCCATGGAGGAAAACTTCAACAATCTGCGCATCTCCCTGCTGCGCCAGGTGGCGTGCGGTTACTTGCAGCTCATGATGCTGGATGAGCAGCTGCGCATCGCCCGAGCCTCCGTGGAGAGCTACCGCGAGTCTCTGGATCTCTTCCGCAACCAGCTGGAAGGCGGCGTGGCCGACAAGTTGCAGACGGCCTCCGCTCAGGCGGCCCTCTCGGCGGCCGAGGCTGAAATACCGGCTCTTCAAATGCAGATAGCCGAGTTGGAGAACACGCTCTCCTCTCTCGCCGGTCGTATGCCCGGACATATCGCACGCAACGACAATTTGCAGGACTTTGCCGCAGCGAGTAAGGTGGCTGCCGGCATCCCGGCGGATGTCCTCGCGCGCCGTCCGGATATCCGTGCAAAGGAGCAGGAGCTGCGTGCGGCGAACGCGGATATCGGCGTGGCTATCGCGAACTACTTCCCGAGCATCAGCCTCACGGCAGCCGGGGGCTACGCTTCTGCCGATCTGCGTCATTCCATCCTCACCCACCGCACGGGATGGGGTATCGGCGCCAGCCTCACCGGACCTCTCTTCCAAGGCGGACAACTGCGCGCCAACACACGCGCTAAGCGGGATGCCTTCCTGGCAGCTAAGGCGGACTACGAGAACACCGTGCTGAATGCCATGGCGGAAATCTCCACCACGCTTATCCAGCGTGAAAAGCTCGTCGAGGTGATGAGCAAGCAGGAGGAAGCCGTGAATGCCTATCGGGAGAGTGTGCAGCTCTCCATGGCTCGTTACAAGGAGGGTATCGCCGCTTACTACGAAGTGCTGCAGGCGCAGCTCCTTCTCTTCCCTGCCCAGAAGCAACTCGCTTCCTACCGGTATCAGTACGCCGCTTGCGTGCCGACCCTCTACACGCAGCTCGGCGGCGGTTGGCGGTAAAGCTCGGACGGAGCAAGGATGATCAGAAGAGGGAGAGAACGGCGTCTGCCGCGCGGGAGGCAGACCCTCCCTGTTTGGCGAGGCAGGTTACGGCGTTGCGCATCCCCTGAAGGGTTTTCTCACGTTGGGCGGGATCCATCAGACGCTCGAGTTCGGTCATGCAGTTGGCAAGATTGAAGTCGTGTTGGATGAGTTCGCGGGTGACGGGTGCATCCGCAAGGATGTTGACCATGCCGATGAAGCGGATGCGTAGAAG
Source organism: uncultured Akkermansia sp. (assembly GCA_947585525.1). GTDB lineage: Bacteria > Verrucomicrobiota > Verrucomicrobiia > Verrucomicrobiales > Akkermansiaceae > Akkermansia. Next base: position 5,598 of record CANPXA010000078.1, read on the forward strand.
GATACGACCGAGCAGGTAGGTTCCCCACGCAACCTTGTAAACGAGAGCAAAGGGAAGGTCGTGGAGGGCGGCCTCGAGAGTGGCCGTTCCGGAGGTGACGAGGGCGGCGTAGGCTCGATCCATGATGTCGTGGTAATTGCCGCAGCGGATGTCGAGCGATTCGGGTTCCACCCCGGAGCGTCGCGCAAGAGCCCGCATCATATCCTCCAGTTTCGGGGAGCTGGCAGAAATCTCGATTTTCCAGTCCGGATGCCTGAGGCGGATCTCCTTCACGACCTCGAGAAAGACGGGGAAGTGGCGTTCAATTTCGCGGACGCGAGAACCGGGGAAAAGTCCGACTACGTGGGGGTCACGCTGATCCGACCGACGACGAGCCATGATGTCATCCGCGAGGGGGTGACCGACGAATTCAGCGCGCAGTCCGGCTTTTTCAAAGATGTTTTTTTCAAAGGGAAACGTGCAGAGCATGAGGTCCAAAATGCGGGCGAGTTTCGGCACGCGGCTCTTGTGCCAGGCCCACACCATGGGGGCGATGAACCAGATCAACTTTGTGGAAGGACAGCGGCGCCGGATGCGCTCGGCGAGGCGTTGGTTAAACCCAGGATAGTCGATGAGCAGGAGGGCATCCGGTTGGTCGGACACGATGCGTTCCTCCATCTCGCGCAGCTTACGCAGGAAGAATCGAGCGTGGCGTAAAACCTCGACGACCCCGATGACGGCAGCTTGCTCGGTCCAATCCTCTACGCCTTGCGGAGCTACCTCGTGCATCCGACTGCCGCCGAGACCGAGAAATTCAATATCCGGACGGCGGGACAGGAGCTCGCGCATGAGCAGGGCTCCCTGTTTGTCCCCGCTTTTCTCGCCGGCTACCACGTAAAATTTCATAGCGGCATCATAGCATAGACGGTCTCATCCTTGCAAGAAAAGTCTTTTCAAGGACGCCCGTGATGTGCATAATGGGCGTATGCATGAGTGGTTGGTCATCTGGATGCAGTGGGTTGAGGAACTCGGCTATGCCGGGGTGGTACTGTTGATGGCAATGGAAAGCTCAATCTTCCCGGTGCCGAGTGAAGTCGTGGTGCCGCCGGCGGCGATCCTGGCGGCACATGAAGGGGCGGGGATGAGCATGTGGGGTGTCGTGGTAGCGGGGACGGTGGGATCGTACGTGGGGTCGTGCGTCATGTACTACGTGTCGCTGGTATTAGGACGTCCGTTTATCATGCGGTACGGGAGGTATTTTTTCATGTCGGAGAGCAAGGTGGAGGCAGCGGAGCGATTCATGCGGCGCTTTTCCGCCGGCGGCATCTTTTTTTCGCGCTTTTTACCGGTCGTGCGGCACCTCATCTCTATCCCGGCAGGACTGGCGCGGATGCCCTTCCTCACTTTCTCGGTGGCAACGATCAGCGGGTCGGCCATCTGGTGCGCCGCACTCGCATGGTTCGGCAACAAAGTGGGGAGAGATCATCCGGACATCCTTTCGACGCCGGAGGCGTTGATCCACGCGGTGAAGGACGAGACATGGCTGCTCGTGGGCGGAGCCGCACTTCTGCTGGCGCTTTATGTTCTGGCGAGGTATTTGACGCGGCGGTAAGCATCTGGTCATCCACGCATGATCCCATAAAATTTACTCCGGGTCTATTCAACCTATTTCTCGTGCGTTTTGCCGTGGACGGGGGCACTGGAGGCGCCTATTTACGATTTACGAATTACGATTTACGATTTACGATGTGGAAAATTCGGCGAGCTCTGCTCGCGGTTATGCGAAGCTTTAGCTGAGGTGAAGGGTAAAATCATGAGTGGTTGTTGGTTAGAAAGCATCCGGATTTATGCCATGCCGAGCTTACCGCTTTTCTGAATCGTCAATGGTTTGCTCTCTTTCCGGCTACTTCCTTCATCCAGAGGAAACACATGGGGAATGGATTGGATGAGATCAGAGATGATTTTCTTGGGACCCGTGTGGTCCATCGGGCTATGTCTCAGGGCAACCGCATTTGAGAAAAGCGAAACAACGGAGAGAATGCTCTTATGAATTGATACCATTGTTGATGCCTACCAAAAATCGTGGTATCAAACGGTCATCATGGTGACGGATCTAGCGAACTCATCCGCACACGTTGATGATTCGAAAAATGTGCGCTCTTCGTATAATTTTGTGGAATGACTCCGCAAAGCAATTCTACAAAGTCGGCAAAATATCCAGTATCTGACAAAAAATTTTCGATATCCCTAAAAAAAGACTTGGGCATGGAGGAGATTTCCCCTACCATACCCAGTGTC
>CANPXA010000079.1 GCA_947585525.1 uncultured Akkermansia sp.
TCAATTTTTGCCTTTGCTCGTTCCACCGCCTCCCTCACGTCGATTTCTCCCTGCTCCGGAGTCAACTTCGACCACTTTGGGTACAGCGCCTCGCTCAAAAAGGGATGCTCCTCTGCCGTTGCCTCGGCGGAAGTCGTTGCCCCGTTCGCCTGCTGTCCCGCCATCATGCCCATCACCGCCGCCACCCAGCAAATCACTATCGTTTTCGTATAACGCATCTCTCTCTGTACGGACACAGAAGCTTGTTTCTTTCATTAAAATCGCAATAACAAGCAGGAAATATCCGCTGGGACATCTGTAAACATTGTTCGTGAATCGGTGGGGTAGGGGTCGGAGTTCTCTCCCGTGGCAGTCGTTCCACAATTGAATTCACGAGAACGTAATTTCCTTATCGGAAACGTAGCTGCTTGCGGAGCAAACGCTGCGGCATCCGCAACGATAACTCCCTGTTTCCCTGACGAGGAAACTTCCTTCTTGCGATTTCAGAAAACCTTTTTGCTATTTTGCAGAAATTTGTTTGACAAAAGTTAAATAAATAGTTAGAATAACAAGCAGAGGTCGGATACCTCTTTTTTCATATAATTACCAAAAACCTATGAAAACGAAAAGCATCATAATGACCGCGGCGGCGGGAGCTCTTCTGCCGGTGGCGGCTAACGCTGAGACGCAGCCGTGTTGTGAGCAGACTCTGTTGCAGAAGATGGATCTGATGATTCCCTGCTGCGGAGCTCCCTCCTACAAGGTGAAGGCTAACCAGAAGACCGGGACGCAGTGGCACGTTGACATGGCGTACGGGGTGAATGTCCTGCATCGCTATGAGGAAGGTGAACACATCGCTCCCAATTATGCCCTGATTCACGGACACCTCAACCAGCGCATCATCCAGGATGATGTCAATGGCGGCACGTGGCTGCACGCGGAATTCATCGGCTCCTGGGGTTTGGAGAAGGACGCTGTAGAGTTAGAGAAAATTGATTCGCTTGGCTCGGTAACGGCTTACCATCGTGACCTCGTCGGACCGCATAATTTCTACTTCCCGGAGATTTCGATCAAGCACTTCTTCAACGGCAAGAAGGCTGCTATCGTTGCCGGTATGGTGAAGTTCGGTGACTACTTTGATGCTGTCGGTATCGCCAGCGACACCTACACCTCCTTCATGAACTCGGGCTTCTGCAACTCCACGGTGCTGCCGCTCATCGACAGCAATGTGGGTGGTCTTGTTCAGGTTCAGATCGGCAAGAAAGATTACGTGATGGTCGGTGTGACCCGTACGGGTACTGAGCCCGGCTATGATCCCATCAACTCCGATGGCACGGGCTACACGGTGATGGGCGAATGGGGCCACTACTTCAAACAAGGCAAGGGCGTCCTCAAGATCACTCCGTTCTTCACGATGCTCGACGTCGATACGACGGAAGGGGAAAGTGAGCATCATCGCAACGCCGGTGTTGTCGGTAGCGTGCAGTACACCATCAATGATTACCTGACGGTATTCGTACGTGGCGGTGCGGCTGCCAAGCAGGAGTACGGCAATGCCGCTGAACTTACCGGCGGTCTGCGCGCCAAGATCATTCCTTCCCGCAAGGATGACTACCTCGGCATCGCTTACGGTGTGTTCAAAGGACGAAATTATGCTGACTTCCTTGACGAAGAGGCTGAGCCTTACCACTGCCGCGAGACCGTACTTGAGGCCTACTACAACCTGCAGGTCAACAAGTACTTCCGTCTGATGCCGCATATCCAGTACATCCATAATCCTGCCTACAGTGACAACAACGATTCTGTAGTGGCAAGTTTCCAGGGTGTCTTCTCTTTCTGATTGGATTAGTAGAGAAAAAGGATAAAAGCACAGCGCATCGGGTGATCCCCGGTGCGCTTGTTTTTCCGGCATTGACTTTCACGAGGGGAGTCTATACAATGGAACATGATGGAGGGACTCACCCGTCCCCCACAACACCGATGATCACGAGAAACGTAGTTGTGGGCGCTGGGGCAATGCTGACGGTTTCACACTCTAAAGTACACAAAGCAACGAGATTTTATGATGATCAGACTCTTCAACAAGCTGGGAAAAATCGCCTGCCTTGTCCTCGTGACGGGAGGCGCCGTCTGCTTGGCTAATTGGGATATAGCGGAGGATTGGAAGAGCGGAGAGCTTTGGAAGACGGAACGGAAGTCTCCTCTCAAGGAGGACGTCCCCCACGTGGAGGTTGATGAAACGACAACCCGCATTCCGCCCAACTCAGGCGTCAGCTTCGGGGATTTGTCGCCAAACGAGGTGCTGCTGACTTGGAAGGCTGCGGACGAGGAGAAGGACGAAGCGGATTCGGGGCAGGACGAAACGAAGGAGAAAGTTGACGAGTCGGGAAAGAAAGAGGAACAGAAAAATGACAAGAAGGATGGTAAGGAAGACTCCAAGAAGTGGACGCTCCATAGGGTGGTCCTTGAACTCTACAATCGAGGTGATAACGGGGACATGGATAAGAAGGAGTACGCTGAGACCATGACCAATTATTGCCAACAACTCGACGAGCTCACAGGGGTCAAACGCTCCAAGGTTCACTTGCAGGGAGGAAACTCCAGCATGAAGGTTTCGGCTTGGCAGTGGGGGATGGAAAATGGGGTAGTTCGTCTCGTGGCGGCCATCTCGTTCCCCAAAAAGGAGAAGGCGGCAGCAACTCAGGAAGATGAGGATAAAAACGAATCGTCAAGGAAGAAGGGACGCACAGAATACATACGCCTCGTGCTCGCAGCTAACCAGGCTGACCTTAAGACGGGCGGAGCCGGAGATAAGTTGGCAAGGAAGGATCTCCGGTCAGCCGTTATACACGAGGAAGATGGCACGGTGTGGATCAAAGGTATCCCAATGGTGGACCAGGGTTCAAAGGGATATTGTGTGCCTGCCACGGTGGCACGAGTCTTTTCCTTCTATGGGATGGACGGCGTGGATATGCATACCTTGGCTGCTATTTGCAACACAAAGACAGAAGGAGGAACTTCTCTGGGGAGTATGAGCGAAGGTCTTAAAAAAATTGGCCACCGCTATCACGTTAAAATCAAACCACTGGGCGGTAGCATGGAACACTATAAGTTCATCAAGGATTATAACAGCGCCGCTAAAAGAAAGGACCTCTCCGAGCTGTCGGGGGAGGGCAAGTGGTGGGACGGTATCGACCCGGCCACATGGCTCGCCGTGCGTGCCAAAAAGAAATCGGATGTTTCTCGTTGGGTCTCTTCGTGGCGTCCGAGCATTGATGCAGGCATACCCATCCTCTGGAGCGTTTTCGCCAGCGGGATGTACACGGACGATGGTGACCTCGGCGGTCCTCATATGCGGCTCCTCATCGGCTACAACGAGAAGAAGGGCACCGTCGTTTACAGCGATTCGTGGGGAGCCGGTGCGGCGCGTCGTACGATGAAAGCTGCCGAGGCTTTCAGTGTTACCTCCTCCACCAGTGTCATTAAGCCCTGAAATTACTCGCATTGGCAGGGTAAACGCATTTGAGAGAAGTGCATCAACGGAGAGAATGCTCTTATTGATTGATATCAACGTTGATACGTATCAAAAATCGTGACGACCAGCGGTCATCATGATGACGGAGCCAGAGAGCTCACCCGTACACGTTGATGATTCGGAAAAATTGCGCAACGCGCACATTATTAATAAATCGCAAATGGGTACCACCAAGCGCCTCTGCCGCTTTTTAGCTATCCATTACGCTTTTCTCGAAGATTCCGCTGCGCTTCCGCTCCGCTAGATTGCGCCAATGGCGCGGAATTTTCCAAATCGTAAATCGTACGTCGTAAATCGTAAATAGGCAAACGCATTTCCTAATGCGTTTGCCCCGGGTGTTTTTAGCTTGCATTTTCGGTGATAGTAGGGTTGAATGGAGGCATATGAAAACAGTCGGAATTTTGGGGATTGTTGCGTTGATTGGCGCGTTCGTTTTATCTTCCTGTGGGGAGTGCTCGTGCAAGGGCAATAGCGATTATCTGCGAGACGTGCCCGTAACGAGGACGCAAAGTTTCCATTGAAGAGAGGGGAAGGAAGGCGATGTCCTTTGAAATCCGCGAGCTATCGGAACAACCGCAGCGTGCGCTGTTGGTCGGTATCGGTGTGCCCGGAGACGAGAAGAGAGAGCGTGAGGCCTTGCTGGCGGAATTGGAGGATCTGGTGAGTAATCTCGGCATAGGCATCGCGGAGAGCCGCGTCATCTGGACCCGGGAGCTACAGGCCAAGTATCTGTGCGGCATCGGGAAGGCTGAAGAAATCCGCGAGTTGGCGGAGAATCTGAAAGCGGATGCTCTCATCATCGATAACCTGTTGAGTCCCTCTCAGCAGAGGGAGTGGGAAAAGCTCACGGAACTCCCCGTGAAGGACAGGGAGGAGGTCATACTCGACGTCTTTGCCAGCCGGGCGCGCACGCGCGAGGCGACCATGCAGGTGGACTTGGCACGTATGCAGTACGCTCTGCCGCGTATGGTGGGCATGTGGAAGCATCTGGACCGCCAGCGAGGAGGTTCCGGCGGTGGGAAGGGAGGAGGAGCTGCAGCCCGAGGCGAGGGAGAGAAGCAAATTGAGGTGGATCGTCGTCTTGCCCACGAACGCATTGAAGCCATTCGCGCCGAACTGGAAACCGTGCGCCGCCAGCGAGCAACTCAGCGTAAGGAAAGGATGAGACAAGGGATTCCGAGCGCTGCTATCGTCGGTTACACGAATGCGGGGAAGTCGAGTTTGCTCAACGCTCTCACGGATGCGGGAGTCTTGGCGAAAGACATCCTGTTTGCTACCTTGGATACGACAAGCCGCAAGATCGAATTGCCGGATGGACAGCCGTTGGTACTCACGGATACGGTCGGATTCATACGGAACTTGCCGCATCGGCTGGTGGAGGCGTTCAAGTCCACGCTGGAAGAGGCTGTGCTGGCAGATTGTCTGATTCATGTTGTGGATGCCGGTGATGAGGAGGCGCTGCGGCATTATGAGACCACGTGTGAAGTGTTGGCAGAACTCGGGGCAGGGGAGAAGCCTATGGTGGTCGTATGCAACAAGATGGATTTGCTTGAAGAAGAGAGGAGAGAGGATGTGCTGAGGCGTGTTCAGGAATTAGCGGGGGAAAGGAAGTGCCTTGCGTTGAGTGTGGCGCAGCGGGTGGGCTTGGAACAGCTGGCGGAGGCGTGCGTAGAAATGCTCTCACACAGGGTGAACACGCAGTGGTATCGCATTCCGCAAGCTGAGAGTCGGCTGTTGGCAATCATGCACCGGGATGGGAAAGTGCTTTCGTTGGATTATGAGGGAAACGACATCGTGGTGCGAGCTACGCTGCCGAAGGAATTTGCCGCTCGCATAGCTGCCTACCGAGAAAAGTCATGAAGGGAATTCTAACGATCATCACGCTGAGCCTGTGCCTGGTGGCCTGCCGGAGCACGCATGAGGATCCGTACGCCGCAGGAGCGAGATTGGAAGCTCTCAGCAAAAATAAGCGGGTGGCGCGCACGTACGAACAGTTTGTGGCGAGTCCGGGGTACAGTATGTCACGCGATATGTGGAGAGGTAGCGCCATTGAGATGAATGACCCCCGGAATTCGCGGGTTGAAATTCTGTTGAAAGAGCAACGCGGACGTCTCTACATCAATGATAGGATAGCCATGGACTTCCCCGTGTGCTCCGGTAGAATCGGCGGTCACGAGACTCCTCGCGGAACTTTCCGCATCACCGAGAAGCAGCGTGAACATCGTTCCTCCATCTATGGCAGCTTTGTGAATGCCAATAATGTCGTCGTGAAAGGGGATGCGAATTCCGGTCAGAAGGCACCGAAAGGGACACATTTTAAGGGGGCTCTCATGCCGTACTGGATGCGCTTCAACGGCGCCATTGGGATGCACGTCGGCAGCGTGTATCGCAGCGGAGCGTCTCACGGGTGTGTGCGCATACCGCCGGAGGCTTGCAGCATCCTCTTCAACAAACTCGCCGTAGGTTCCAAAGTCATCGTCAAATAAACTATGATATCGCGTTTACACAGTGCAGCGGTTAACGGCATCACCGGGTACGAGGTGCAGGTGGAGATCGATGTGAAAAAGGTGGAGGAAACGGGGCGCGTCGCCATCGTGGGATTGCCGGATACGGCTGTGCGTGAGAGCGTGCAACGCGTCACAGCCGCCTTACAGAACAGCCATTTCTTCTGCCCTGGGCAGATACTCGCCACGGTTAATCTGGCGCCGGCCGACGTGAAGAAGCAGGGACCCGGCTTCGACCTCCCGATAGCCATCGGATTGGAGATGGCTATCCAAACGAACTACAACGGATTGCCGGATGCGTACCGTCGTCGCATCCCCGTTGATGTCGATGATTGGTGCATCGTGGGCGAGCTGGCGCTGGACGGAGCTGTTCGCGGAGTGCGGGGGATTCTTCCGCAAGCGATCGCGGCACGTGAGGCGGGGAGAAAATATATCATGCTCTCCCCGGAAAATGCAGCGGAGGCAACGGTTGTGGAAGGGTTGCAGGCGTACGCTGTTGAAAATCTGAGAGAGGCATGGGATGTGCTGCTGGAACGCACGGCGCACGCGGTGTATGAGGAAGTTCCCGGGGATGCTGAACCGGAGGGAATGCCGGATTTTGATGAAATCAAGGGACAGCCTTACGCGAGAAGAGCGATGGAGGTGGCTGCTGCGGGGGGACACAATTTGCTCATGAGCGGCACACCCGGTAGCGGCAAAAGCATGCTGGCTTCGCGATTGCCGACGATCCTTCCGCCGATGACGCACGAGGAGGCGCTGGAAGCCAGCAAAATACACTCCGTTTGCGGTTTGTTGCCGAAGGGAGCGGGGTTGTTGAGACAGCGCCCTTTCCGGTCTCCGCACCACACCATATCCGACGTGGGTCTCATGGGCGGCGGAAGCAACATAACCCCCGGCGAAATTACCCTGGCTCATCATGGGGTCCTCTTCCTTGATGAGCTCCCGGAGTTCAGCCGGCGGACGCTGGAAACCTTGCGGCAGCCGCTGGAGAGTGGGAAGGTGACCATATCGCGGGCGAGCGGTTCCATGGATTTTCCGTGCCAGTTCATGCTGGTGGCGGCAATGAATCCGTGTCCATGCGGCTATTTGGGGGACACGAGGCACGCCTGCCTCTGCAAACCTGCGGATGTCGCTCGATACCGGAAAAAGATTTCCGGACCGTTGCTGGATCGCTTTGACATGGTCATTGAGGTGCCGGCGGTGGAGCCTTCCAGTCTCCTGCGCAAACCGGACGGGGAGAGCAGCGCGACCATCCGTGCGCGCGTGACGGCGGCGCGGGTGATGCAACAGAAGCGTTATGCCGGAACGGGAATCACTTGCAATGCACGTCTCACGGGAAAACTGCTCCGCAAATTCTGTCCGCTTACTTCGGAACAGGAAGCAATTTTGCTGACAGCTGTGGAGCAATTCGGGCTCTCGGCTCGGGCGTTTGATCGCATTTTGCGCGTTACCCGCACGATAGCGGATCTGGCGGGGCGGGAGAATCCCGCTGACGATGACTTGTTGGAGGCCATCCAATTCCGTCAGTTTGAAGCGCAATTGCGCGGAGCAAATTGAAAGAATATTCGAACAAAAACCGTACGGTTAAGAAAGGACTGCCCGCAGTATGAATAGGATAAACAGGATAGGGGTCATCGGCTGTGCGCTCCTGCTCGCCGCGTGTCAGCCGGGGGACGAGGAAGTGGATTCTCCGCGAGTGGAACCAGGGGTGACGAGTTTTGATGAAGGATGGAGTTTCAGGTATTTCGGGTCCGGAGACCCGGTGGAGGATAATGCTTGCATCAAGGCTTCACGAGGATCCCAGATATGGCATCCCGCTCTTCACGCT
>CANPXA010000080.1 GCA_947585525.1 uncultured Akkermansia sp.
AGCTGTTTCATCTGAGTCTCTTTCATCCATTTGTTGGTGTAGTGGATGGTTTGGATAACCTTGCCGGACGCGTCCGTGAGAAGCAACTTCTTTTTGTACGATCGGGAGAGAGCCACAGGCAGCGCCTTGCCGCCTTCAACTTGGGGCACGGCACCTGTGTGCAGGAGGATCGTTTTCAGCTGAGCAAACTCCTCAGACGGGAGGACAAAGTCCCGTGTGACTCCCTTGCCCTTGGTGATCCGGAAGCAAGCTCCGGAAGCCAAATTGGCATTCTGCAACAGGGAGGAGTACGACTTTTCATTGATCTGCGACCACTTCCGATCCTTAGCATCTGCGAGATGAGAGGCAGCATCCTTCATCTGCTGACGCACAAGTTGACCGGCTATTTGGCTCATGCAGGAGGTCGTGGTGCATACGATCACTGCGGACAAGACGGCACTTAGGATGTATTTGGTTTTCATCATGACAAGAGAATTATTTGCGGTAGATAACGTGAGAAAATTGCTCATATTTTTCAACAACGGAGCGTGAAGAGAAAAATTCCTCAAAGGGAGGAAAATAGGTATCCGCCTCGTGCAGTCCGGAAACGAGCGAGACATGGAGGCAACTCATGCGCGGCAGGAGCAGAGAATACACCTGGGCTCCTCCGATAACCATCACTTCGGAATCCATCAACTTGATACGCTCCAACTCAGCAACGTCACGGATGACCTCGACCCCCTCGGCTCGATAAGCCTCATCGCGGGTGAGCACGATGTTTTGCCTTCCCGGCAAGGGACGCCCCAAGCTTTCATACGTCTTACGTCCCATGAGAAGGGGATGCCCCATGGTGAGTTTCTTGAAAAGGCGCATGTCCTCGGAAATATGCCACGGGATGCCTCCGCGCAAGCCGATGGCTCGGTCGAAATCCATAGCGACAACGCCGGTAAAGGTGATGCTCATACGGAAATAGGGGCTTTGATGTGTGGGTGGGGATCGTAATTTTCCAGAGAGAAATCCTCGTAGCGGAAAGCGTCGATGCGGTCAACGTTGGGGTTGATGTGCATGGTGGGCAATGGACGCGGCTCGCGGGTGAGCTGGAGGCGAGCCTGCTCAACGTGGTTGAGGTAAAGGTGCAGGTCTCCGTAGGTGTGAATGAACTCGCGCGCCTCATAGCCGCACACCTGCGCCGTCATCATCAGCAGCAACGAGTAGCTCGCTATGTTGAACGGAACGCCCAAAAAAAGATCGCAGCTGCGTTGGTAGAGCTGCAAACTGAGACCGTGTGGCTTTCCCTCCTGCCGGGAAGGAATGACGCAAAATTGAAACAGGCAGTGGCAGGGAGGCAACGCCATCTCATCCACCTGAGCCACATTCCACGCACTCACGATATGGCGGCGGCTCCACGGATTATTCTTGAGTCCATCGATCAGTTTGGCTATCTGATCGATGGTTCCTCCTTTGCCATCCGGCCACGCACGCCACTGGGAGCCATACACCGGTCCAAGATCACCATTTTCGTCCGCCCACTCGTCCCAGATCGTAACTCCGTTGTCCCGGAGGTAACGGATGTTGGAGCTACCCATGAGAAACCAGAGCAACTCATGGATGATGGAGCGCAGGTGCAGTTTTTTCGTGGTAAGGCAAGGAAAGCCTTTGCTCAGATCAAAGCGAGCTTGCCGTCCAAACACTCCTATGGTACCGGTGCCGGTGCGATCTCTCCGCTCCACTCCGTTGGTGAGGACATCGTCCAGCAGATCAAGGTATTGTTTCATGATGCAGAGGGAAGAGATAAAGCTCGGCTGATCTGGGCAGCGAACGTGGCGGCTTTCTCGGCAAAGGAAAGCTCCGGGTTTTTGTAGAGAATGCCTCGCGAAACATTGATGATATTCGGTGAGGTGCGAGCGCTACCGACGAGTGAACTGAGCTCCCCTCCTTGAGCGCCGAGCCCCGGGATGAGCATAGGAGCATCCGGCAGCTCACCCAACAGCCTCTCGTCCGCATTCGTCAACCCCACGACGAGACCCACTTCGCTCACCGCTCCCTCGCGACGCGCTCGCTCCACCATCTCGCCAACCAGTTGGTACACCTTGCGTCCGTCAGCCAACCTCTGCCTCTCAATGTCGGCCGCCCCCCCGTTCGAGGTCACTGCCAACAGGTAAACCGCTTTGCCGGAAGCATTCAGGAAAGGAGAGAGCGTGTCGTAACCCATAAAGGGGTTGAGGGTCACGGCATCCACATCCATCTGTTCGAAATAAGCACGCGCGTAGTATTTTTGCGTCTCGCCTATATCGCCTCTCTTCACATCCAAAATCACGGGTATGTCCTCCGGTATCGCCGGTAGCAGATCATACAACATCTTCACTCCATCCGCCCCCATCGCCTCAAAATACGCTATATTCGGCTTATATGCAGCAGCGTACGGAGCCGTCTCCTCAATCACCTTCTCCAACCACTTCCTCATCATATCGACACTTTCAACCTCGTCGGGTCGGGGATCCAGCCCCACACATAGAGCCGACCCGGTGGCTGCAATACGATTTGCCAGTTTCTCCGTGTATTTCATGCGGCAAAGCATAGCACAGACTCTCATGATTGACAAGGCTCCTGCAAAGGTCGGCGTGTTTTTTGCAGAGCAAGCACACGTGTCCCAAGAAAATATTCACTGGGCTCAATTCATGGACGATGTGGAAAATTCACGCGCCGTTGGCGCGCATTATTTCCAATTCGTAAATCGTAAATGGCAAACGCATTCGAGAGAGGTTCCTCAACGAAGGAAATTCTCTTATTGACTGATATCACTGTTTATACGCATCAAAAATTGTGACAACCAACGCTCATCATGATGACAGATATCAAGAAGCCTTTTCGTTTGCTAAATTCGCGGCGTAGCCGCCGAACTCCCATATCGTAAATCGTAAATCGTAAATCGTACATAGCAACCGCATTTTCTAATGCGGTTGCCCCGTTGTATCCTGGCATTTCATTGACAAATCCGTCCGCCTCCGTTAGAATGGAGCCATGAGCAGACTCTCCCAAAAGACAGCCGTCGTGACGGGAGCGGGGCGCGGTATAGGCTACGCCATCGCTCACCGCTTTGCCGTGGAAGGCGCCAAGGTCATCCTCATCTCGCGTAACCCGTCATCCTGTCAGGGAGCGGCGGAGAAGATCAATGCAGAGGTGCCAGGAAGCTGTAAGGCTTTCCCCTGCGATGTGTCAGACGCTGCGGCGGTGGATGCCTGTGTGAAGGAGATTCTGGCAGAATTCCCAACGATCGACATCCTGGTGAACAACGCGGGTATCACGCGGGATGGCTTGCTCATGCGCATGAAGGAGGAAGATTGGGATGCCGTGCTTGCCACGAATCTCAAGAGCGCCTTCCTGTTCACCAAAGCCCTTCAGCGCACTCTCATGAAGAGTCCCGCTCCCCGCGTCATCAATTTGAGTTCCATCGTCGGCATCTCCGGCAATCCCGGTCAAGCCAACTACGCTGCATCGAAAGCGGGCGTCATCGGCTTCACCAAATCCATCGCCCAAGAACTCGCCGGTCGCAAAGTGACGTGCAACGCCATAGCCCCGGGCTTCATTTCAACGGAAATGACCGACGCCATTCCCGAAAAAGCACGCGAAGCCCTGCTTGCCCGCATCCCGTTGGCCGATATGGGCAAACCGGAGGACATCGCAAATTGCGCGCTCTTCCTCGCCTCGGACGAAGCTCGTTACATCACCGGTCAGGTGCTGGTGTGCGATGGCGGAATGTGCATGTAGTCCCCTTGAGCATCACACGGCGGAATGATGAATGCGGTATGCAAAGTTCTGCTGGGTGTAGTCTGCTCGTTTGCCTTTGTCTCGTGCCAGCAAGGCTTCGATTCAGACCCTCCCTACAAGGGCTATAAAATGGCTCCCTACACCCTGAAGGGGCTGCGCTTCGTCCCCATGAACGTGGAACAGGCTCTGCACTACGATGCTGTGGGAATCGCCTCCCACTACGAGGCCGACGGCGCCCGCGGAGCCATCGGTCAACGCCTTTACCGGCACGAGTACTACGCCGCTCATCGCACCCTGCCTCTTCCCTGTGTTGCCCGGGTGACCAACCTTGAGAACGGTCTTTCCTGCACCGTGCGCGTTGCCGACCGGGGACCCTACATCGCCGGGCGTCTCATCGACGTAAGCACCTCCGTGGCGCACAAGTTGCGTTTCCACCGTAACGGACTCGCGCGTGTGCGCATCCAAGTCCTCTCCGTCGGTGACGGACCTTACAAACGCACTCTCTGAGAGACGGTTGGGAGGAAGCTCAGCGCGGGTTCACTCGGGAGAATTGTTTGAGGCGCAGCCCGTTGAGATGGATAAACCCGGAGGCATCGTCCTGATTGTAATCCTCATCGGTGTAATCGCCCTCCATGGTAGCGATGGCGTAGCTGTAGAGTGATTTCGGACTGCGGCGGCCGGCGTACATCACGTTGCCCTTGTAAAGCTTGAGGCGCACCTCCCCGGAAACGGTTTCCTGCGTCTTATCCACGAGCGCCTGAATCGCTTCTCTCTCCGGAGCGAACCAGAAACCGTTATAGACCATAGCGGAGTAATCTGCGATGAGAGAATCGCGCACCTTTTGCGCTTCGCGATCCATGGTGATCGTCTCAATATCGCGGTGGGCGGCGAGTAAAATCGTACCTCCGGGGGTCTCATAAATACCGCGGCTCTTCATGCCCACGAAGCGGTTCTCCACGATATCCACGCGTCCGATGCCATGCAGGCCTCCCAGATGATTGAGTACCACCATGATTCCCAGCGGATCCAGCAGGGTGTAGCCATCCCTCTCGCCGACGGACTTCACCCCATGCTCCGCCATGATTTCTGCGAGACCTTCCGTCTGCAGACCCACCATATCGCCTTTTTCAAAGAGACACTGCAAGTACTGCGGCTTATCCGGAGCCTCCTCGGGGGATCGGGAGAGCACGTACATCGGGCGGTCCTCCGGCTTGGTGGCATCGTACCACGTGTCCTCCAGAATGCCGGCTTCATACGAGATATGCAGCAGGTTGCGATCCATGGAGTAGGGCTTCTTCACGCTCTGGCGGATGGGGATGCCGTGGCTCTCAGCGTACTGAATGAGCTCCGTGCGACCGGGAAATTGGTCGCGCCATTCCTTCATGCGCCAAGGGGCGATGACCTGGAGGCGCGGAGCAAGCGAATTGACGGAGAGTTCGAACCGCACCTGGTCGTTCCCCTTGCCGGTCGCTCCATGAGCAATGGCATCGGCTCCCTCGGCGAGCGCGACGTCCACCATCGCCTTGGAAATGCACGGACGCGCGATGGATGTACCGAGCAGGTAACGTCCCTCATAGAGAGCATTTGCCCGAAACATCGGATAGATGTAATTGGCTGCAAAATCGGCCTTCAAATCACCAATGATGCACTTGCTAGCCCCGGTCGCCAGAGCCTTTGCCTCCAGCCCGTCCAGCTCTTCAGCCTGTCCCACATCTGCGCAGTACGCGATAATCTCCGCGTTGTATTTCTCCTTGAGCCACACCAAAAGGACCGAGGTATCCAGTCCGCCGGAATATGCTAGCACGATCTTCTTCATGTCTCTTCTTTTCGCGGGCGGGGTTGTTTCTTTCTCGTTCCGCCTGCGCGCCACGAGTATAGCCCTCCTTGCCCCTGCTGAAAAGAAAAATCACCCGTGATGGGTGATTTTCTGCACCCGGCGGGAAGAACCTGTGACATGAGGGATGACTCCGGGAACTACCGGGAACCTCCCCGCGGCGGAACCGCAGGGGAATTCCCCGTGTCGTGGGTCCCAAAACTGAAACCCCGACCAGCTGCAGGGCGCAGCAGAATCTTCACTCGCCCAGCAACTTCTCCAACAAACGGTGCGAATCATCCGCAAGCTGAGCGGGATCTTCCAGAAGACCGGCGCGCAAAAGGGCGGTGTCAATGAGCTGAGCAGCCAGCATCTTGCCGAGTTTTTCGTCCTTCTCCCGGAGTTCGGCGAGCTTAACGACGAGCGGGTGGTGAGGGTTGAACTCCACGCGCGGGTGCGTCTCCGGCACGGTCTGTCCCATGGCCTTCAGGTAAGCCTTCACATCCGGAGAGAGGTCGTTCTCCTCCAGCAGGGCGATGGCGGGAGCGGTGCTCACGCGGTCGCCGGTGGTCACCTTGCTGAGTTTGTCCTTGTACTCTCCCTCAAGCCAGGCGGTGAGCTGGCTCGCTTGCGATTCATCCAATCCCGGCGCATCCGGTGTGGCCTCCAGCGGCGGAAGGTCGAGATCCGCACGGGAAATGGCCTTGATCTGCTTGTCATCCACCTTGATGAGGCTGTCCACCACAAATTGATCCCCTCCGTCCGTAAGGAAGATCACCTCAAAACCGCGCGCCTTCAGTGGGTCGAGGTAGGGCGAGTGCTCCAGCTGAGCGCGGTTCGCTCCGAAGAGCACGTAGATGTCCTTCTGGTTCTCCTTCATGCGCGAGATGTAGTCCGCAAAACTCGTGAGCGTCCCCGCCTCGGTGAAAGTGGATTCAAAGCGGAGCAGCTTGCCGAGGGCATCCTTGTGCTCCCAGCTGGTCACAACGCCTTCCTTGATGAAGCGGCTGAAGCGTTCCCAGAACTTGTTGTACGTATCGACGTCATTCTTGGCGAGTTCCTCAAGGTGCTTGATAAATCGCTTGGTGATGATCCCGGCGATCTTGCGCAGCAGGGAGTTGTCCTGCAGCATTTCGCGAGAGATGTTGAGCGGCAGGTCATCGCTGTCCACCACGCCGATGAGGAAGCGCAGCCACTCCGGCAGCAAGCGCTCCGGCTTGCTATCGATGAGGACCTTGTGGCAGTAGAGCGACACCTCCGGCTCACAACGTCCGAAGCCCATCGCCTCCGGGTTCTCCTCCGGCACATAAAGCACGGAATTCAGCACGATCGGCGCATCCGCGCTAAAATGCATATGCGTGAGCGGCGCACTATCCGTGTGGCCGATAAAGTGATAGAAGCTCTCGTACTCCTCCTTGGTCACATCCTTTTTGCTCTTCATCCAAATGGCCTGCACGGTGTTGAGCAGCTCTCCGTTGAAATCGATGGGGAAGCCGATGAAGTTGCTGTATTTGCCGACAATGTAGCGCACATGGTTAGGTTTGGCGAAATCGGCGGCGTCCTCCTTGAGGTGGATGAGGATGCTCGTGCCGCGAGGGGTATCTGCCGGAGCGTCCTCCAGGGAGTAGCCCTGCTGTCCGTCACTCACCCACTTCACGGGCTCCGCCGTCGGCTCCCATGAGCGCGTGGTCACCTCCACTTCATCCGCCGCCATGAACACGCTGTAAAACCCCACTCCGAACTGTCCGATGAGATCCCCCGCCTGCTCCTTGCCTTCCTTGGCTCTTTCGAGGAATTTTTTGGTGCCGGAGTGAGCGATGGTGCCGAGATACTCGATGACCTCCTGGCGAGTCATGCCGATGCCGGTATCGGAGATGGTGAGTGTACGTTTCTCTTCATCGGTGGTGATGCTCAGACGCAGCTCCTTTTCGGGCTGGTAGATTTCTCCGCCGGTGAGTTGCTTAAGGCGCATCTTTTCACAAGCGTCCGACGCATTGGAAACGAGCTCGCGCACAAAAACTTCACGATCGCTGTAAAAGGCGTGAATGACAATGTCAAGCAACTGCCGAACCTCTGTCTGAAATGGTTGTTTGTCCATAGGGTTTCTCCTTGCCCCCCATTCTAATCCCGCCCGACAAAACGTCAAGGGCGAACTCAGACATAGCCCATGGCACGCGTTACCTCATAATTCAGGACGCCGAAAAGAAAGAATGGTACAATGAGTTAGGATCGGTTACCTCAAAAATAG
>CANPXA010000081.1 GCA_947585525.1 uncultured Akkermansia sp.
CTGGAAAACATGGGGATAGGCTATGCCGCTCATACATACCCAAAAAGTTTGGGCCTTGGTGAACAGCGGCTGGCGGCCCTGGTCCGCGCTTTGGTAAAAGAGCCGGAGCTTCTCATACTTGCCGATCCCACATCTATGCTGGACGAAAAGGAAACCGGACGCTTTGTAAGTGCTTTGGCAAAACAATGGGAGGCAGACCAATTCGCGGTGCTGTACAGTACCTGGAACAGTAGTCAAATTATCCCCGCAGACAAGGCCATTGACCTTTTAAAAAGGAAAGAACAATGAAAAGATTGATTTGTTTGCTTCTTATGCTGCTCGTTTTAACCTCTTGCTTTTCGCTCCCTGCCAATGCAGAGGGTGAGGCGCAGCCACCTGATGAAGTTACCCCTGCGCCGGAGATCACAGACACGCCGCAGCCGACAGAAGTGACGATTCTGAATGATACACCAACGCCAGTTTCGACAGATGAAACTTCCCTTGCGACAGAATCCGATGCTACGCCAGCATCGCCGGAAGCAACCGATCCGATACAGCCGATTGATTCTACCACTCCGGCCACAACAGAACCGACACAGCCCGCAGACACCACAACCCCGGCAACGGCTGAACCAACACAACCATCAGAGCCTTCCACACCGCCTGTGCCCGTCAATCAGGTCGTTGCGTTCCAGATCGACGACAGCAATATCTATGATGGCATGGACCGGGCTTACAAGGACGGCTATGTGCCGCAGATCACAGACGGTACGGTGACACTGGTGCTGCCCTTGCTGGCAAACGGCAACATTCAGGGAAACCGAATCACGGTCACGCCCAACCTGGGGGATACAGCAAGCTCTCCGATCCAGTATAAGAACTATCAAAAAACATTCTCCCTGGCGGACAATCCCGTGAATGTCACCGGCGCAGAGGGCGAGGAGATCCACACAGTTTCTTCCTATCTTGTCCGCTTTGATTTCCCCCTCCGGGCTGACCGGAAAAATGGAACCTACCCCATCGTGCTGGACATCCAGGCGACTGATGAAAACGGCAATCAGATCATCCAAAGCTATAATTGTTTTGTAACGATCACAGACGCCGAGCCGGAGAAAACCGATAACGGCAATACAACTCCCGTATATAGTGGCGGGGGCGGATACGTCGCCCCCACGGAACCGCCTGTGTCCAATCCTCGCATCCTTGTGACCAAGTATGAGGTAAACCCTGACCCTGTAATGGCCGGAGAGGACTTCACCGTAAAGGTCACGCTGAAGAACACCAGCGACGAGGGAGCAGTACAGAATATGCTCGTCACGGTTTCCAGCGAAAGCACGAATCTTGTATTGAAAAATGACACCAGCACCATCTTCCTGGGAGATCTGGCCGCTGGCGGGACCACAGAACTGGAGCTGAAGTACGGCACGGACCGGGAGACGCCTGCACAGCGGTATGATATATCCCTTGCCATGGACTTTGACGACGAGGAAGCCGTGAGTATGACTTCTGCCGGGTCAGTCACCGTAGAAGTAGCCCAACCGGTAGATGTGGAGCTGGCCCCCTTTACCATGCCCAGCGAGATCAACGCCGGGGAGACAGTGCAGCTCTCTTTTCAGGTGATGAACCTGGGCCGCACGGGTATTTATAACGCCCGCGTCGAGCTGGACGTACCGGGCCTCTCTCCCTCCGGCAACGCCTTTATCGGCAACATGGAAGCAGGCACCTCCGCAACAGAGACGCTGAATGTATTTGCCGGTATGAAGGAGGGCGATGAGCGGTATGGCTACACCTCTGGTGTGGCCCGCCTGATCTACGAGGACGCCAGCGGCGAGGAATACACGGAAGAAGTAAGTACAACCACTAACATCAAAGAGTTGGTGATTGCCACTAAAAATCCCGTTGAGGAGCAGGAGAAAACGGAGAGAGAGCAGGCACAGAAAATACAATGGTGGGTGTTTGTGACAGCAGGCGGAGTGATTATCATCGCCCTTGCACTTACCCTGGGGTTGCGTAAGCGGAACCATGCTTCCCATCGTCACATCAAGAGATGAGAATCACAGACTATCTGACCCTTGTTGGTCATGGCCTGCATCGAGGCTTTGTGGCAGCGGAGGTTTTGTTTACGGCAGCCGCAGTCACTGCCGTGTGCTTCTCCGGCGCGATCTTGGTGACAATACACAGCGAAGAAGCGGAACCCTGTGAGTTGTCCGTCACAGCTCCAAGCTATCTGGCCATTACGGAACAGTCTATTCAAGATTTCCAGGCCATAGCCGATGTGGTGGACGCGACAGGCATCGTGGAGGTGCCCGTTATTGCCGCCTGCGGGAAATACACCGCAACCCTCACTCTGGTGGGGATAGATGAGGAATATCTGAATGATTTAGTCTATACCGCAGGAAAACTGTTTCCGGCTGGCGGCGCTATGCCCTGGATCACGCTCAGCAGGACGGCGGCACAGTCATTCACGGACCCCACCGATAAGACGAAACGACCTGCCAGCTATATGCCGGACATTGACTGGTTGGGGACGAATTTTTCTCTGGATATGGGCGGCAACATCATCTCCGCCAGGGTGAGCGGCATTTTTGAAAGCGATGAGCCCGCCGCCTATATCGGGCTGGACATAGCAAAAACGCTCCTACAAAATCATGGCCAAACCGACCGCTACACAGGGGCGCGGGTGCGCGTCACAAATGCGGGTGCTGCCGAATCCGTATCCAAGGCCATTACGGGCCAGGGCTATGGTGTAGAGAACCGGGACAGCGAACGACAGGAGAAGTGGGACGCGCAAACGCGGGAGGCGGTGTATCTGGCGATCCTGTCGGCTGCAGGATTCCTTTGCGTTGGGATGACCCGCCTAACCGGGAATGCCCGGAACCGGAAAGCGGATCGCCAGCGCGATGACGTTCTCCGCTGGGCTGGCTTGAACGAAGCCGCCATCCGGGGCATAGGCATAGTCCGGGGTATATTTCTGGCGTTGATCGGCGCAGCCATAGGCATAACGATACATTACTTCATCGCGGCCCTTGTGGGCTGAATTCAGGAACAACATCTAACTTCGCGCTTATACTCCCGATCCCCTGGCCCTTTCTTTCTGCATCATAATTACCTTCCATAAGTAATATCATGTCTTTGCGGACGAACCACCGGGGGCGGCTGGACAGCAAGACAGAAAAACCGGATAAAGTTGGGAAAACAAAAGTATAGCTACACAATCCTGGCAAACCTGCAAATAGGTGTCAAGCCCCAAAGCAAAATTTTTAGCGGCTAAAAATCGGCACAACAAATGGACCTGCAAGCCACATCATTTTGCAGGTTTGTTTTCATGTATTGCGGAACACTGTGCAGGGGCAACCGACTATGTAGCTTCTTTTCCTTTTGTGTCCAGCGTGTTCAAGTATTGCTTGACTCTTGCATAATAGATTCGTAGAAACTTTGCACCGCCTGCCACGGTGTAAACATAGAAATGTTTACCTTCTTCCCGCTTTCTGTCCATGAATCGAAAGACTGCGTTATCCGTGTCTGCACGTTGCAGAATAACACTGCAAATCGTAAACATTGTTCGCCGGAGATGTGGTGATCCTCTCTTTGAAACATGGCGGGACTTGGACTCAAAAGTTCCAGACTGAATACCGATTCAGCTTGCTTAGTTACACGAATGTACGGAAATCTCCGATGCTTTAACCTGCGTAAATCGAACGTTGCAATGAGAGGGCGGTTTACAGTTTGCACAGACGAGCGTGTTTAGCTCAAGAAGGGCACCGTAAGACCGATTACCCTCTCATTGTAGCTTAGGATTGAGCCTCTGAGCAGTGCGGCTTCTCCGCGCCCTTTCAGGGCCATACTCATAGTAGCAAGCAGGGCATATGGCAAGCCACATGCGAAAAATGGGTCATTCCGGCTTTGCGCCGGAATGACCCATTTGCTTGTCGGAGCAGCATCCCCGAACCCCTTTGAACAGCTCCGTGCCGGAGCTGGCTGCGCGTTTCTGCGAAACGCTTTCCGGGCGAAGTCACGCCCGGACGAGAGAGTAGAGATCGTCAAGATGAATGACCCGCTGGTCAACGAGAAGCGTCCGTCGAAGGGCGTCCACCTTTACGACTTGGCCGGTGAAAACATCGTACTGCCAGTCGTGATAGTACGTCGCCGTGACGGTATCGCCGACATGAAGCTGACGGAGTACCCCGTCCAATTCCGCCTGAGCATCCTCGCCCAAAAGTCTGCGTTCCTCCGGCACAAACTCTTGCCGAATGATTCGCTCATCCAGCCCATTCAAAGCTGAGAACGGGAGAAATTGTTTTGCCCGCTCTGCCCTTGTCATGCCCTGTGCCCTCCAATCTGATTGTGCCGCTCAATGGTCCTGGCCCCGTCCAGCAAGTCCATCGCCCGCAGGACACTGTTCTTTCCATGCTTCTGCCGGATGTCGATGATGGCCCGTTGCAGACGCCGCTCTTTATCCTGCTTCTCTGGCGATGTGAAAAGGTCGTACTGCTGGCACAGATCTTCACTCACGGCGTATGCAATATTGACCCGGTGCATCGGCGTGCTCCGCACCCGGATTCGGTCATAGAGGTCCACAACGGTATCACATATCCGACGCATGGAGGATGTGGGAGCGGTCTTTGTGCTGACCTTGGAGGGCGGGAGCATGGACGAAAAAGAGTAGCTCAGATAAAGGGAGATAGCACTGGCAGCCATGCCTTTGTCAAACATATCCAGAGCCAGCTCCTCCGCCATCTCCCGGACGATTACCCGGCCCTCGTCATAGGCATATCCACGCGGCAAGACCTGTCCGCTGGACAGACTGGTACTCTTGGGCTTATAGGCATGGATGTCCGCGATCGTCGTTGTCTCCCGCCCCCAGGCGTGGTCAATCAGCAACTCGGCGTCTATGCCAAAAATCTTGTAAAGCAGCTTTTCGTCGCAGCGGGCAATCTCGCCCATCGTCCGAACGCCAATTTTGGCCAGCCGTGCCTCGGTCCCATGAGCGATACGCCAGAAGTCGGTGAGGGGCCGGTGGTCCCATAGCTGCTCCCGGTAGCTTTCCTCCGTCAGCTCCGCAACGAAGTCCGGGGCGTGTTTCGCCAAGATGTCCAGCGCGATCTTGGCGAGGTAAAGGTTGGTCCCGATGCCACAGGTGGCGACAAGGCCCAGCGTGTCGTGTATGTCGTGAAGAATCATTTGCGCAAAGTCTCTGGCCGTCTGATGCCGCAGGCTCATGTATTCGGTGATGTCCAGAAATGCCTCGTCAACGGAGTAAACATGTATGTCCTCCTTGGCGACGTACTTGAGAAAAACACCGTATATGCGGGCAGAGTAATCCAGGTAGAGAGCCATCTGCGGCATGGCGGTAATGTATTCGATGCCAGACGGTATTTCTCGGAGGCGGCAGCGGTTTTTAACGCCCAGGCGCTTCATCTCCGGGCTGACGGCAAGGCAGATGGTAGCCTCCGTCCGGGTGGGGTCGGCCACGACCAGTTTGGTGGTCATAGGGTCCAGCTTGCGCTCCACGCACTCCACTGAAGCGTAAAAAGATTTCTGGTCAATGCACAGATATGTCCGTCCCAAGCCGTTCGCCACCTTTCCGGGAGAGTAAAGCATATTATAATCTCCTATATAGAGAAAATCAACGGTAAATTTCTCCTTTTATCTCCATGCCGGAGAGTGGGCAACGAAAAAAGAGCGGGAGCGGGGCCGTCGCGGTGCGGCGGTCCTGCTCCCGATCATTTGTGCGCGGTCAGCGCGTATCATGCGAGTGGGTCTTTTGCTTTTTCTCCATGGTCGGTGCCCTGTCATCGTAGCCCATGATCCGGGCGACGTTGGCCCGCGCCATCTGAAGATTCTGCATCTCGTTCCGTGCGGAGCGATACTCAGAGTAGGCCCGTTTTTTCTCGGCCAGCAGCTCGGCATATTCGGCCTGAAGGCTCTTGACAGTGGGGAGCTTTTTCAGCCCCAGCTCATCAAAGGCTTTCTTGGCCGCCTTGTGCAGAAGAATCTCCCGCTCATGCTCGGCCAGAAACTTTTTGGAGTACCCGGCCTTGCGGTAGGCGGCATAGACCTCGCGGGTCTTGGAATAGTTGATGATTTGCGTTTTCAGTTCTGCGATCTCCGACATACGGGCCTCCGCTGCCTTTATCTTCGCGGAAAGTTCATGGAAGCGGGTGGTGGCGGCGTCCATCTTTTCACAGAGCGCCCCATAGTCCATCAGTTTGTTCTCCGTCAGATAGTTGAGGGTGTTCGCCATTTGCTTCAGATTGAAGGAGGCGGCCCACCGCGCATAACCGGCCCCCTTGCCCTCGGCAAGTTTGGCTTGGATGTCCACCATCACATTCATCTTCGGCGGCGCTGCCGGTGCAGCGGTTTTCTCACGGGGCGTGTGTTTTTTCTTCCCGGCAAGCACAGCCAGCAGATCGTCCTCGGTATAGCCAGGACCAAGGCTGCTCATGCGGGCGGCCTTATCCCAGCCGGGACCTTTCATTCGGATGGACTTCCCGCGCCGGTCAACCTGGATTCCCGCCTCACGCAGAAGCGCGAAAAGCGATTCCAGGTCGCCCGCCCCTTGTTCCAGCGCCCGGTCAATCGCAGCGCGCAGCTCATCTCGGTGAGACGGTTTCTTACCATTCCCCAGCCACTTGTTATAGGTCTTTCCGGTGGCCTTTGGTTTTTGAATGACAGAGTAACCGTTCTCAACACAGATGGTGTCGCTCAGGCGGCGTACCGCTTTTGCGGACCCATGAAAATCACGGAATTTGCGCTCACAGTCCAGCGTGGTGGAGTTCCAGATGATGTGATTGTGGATATGCTTGCGGTCAACATGGGTGCAGACGATGAACGCATGGTTGCCCTTGGTGAAGCGGCGGGCAAATTCCACGCCCAAGCGGTTTGCTTCCTCCGGGGTGATCTCTCCAGGGGCAAAAGATTGACAAACATGATATCCAATTACATCATCATTCCCTCGAACTCGGCCCGTCTTATTTTGATACTGATGTTTGGCGAATAGAAATTCCGCAGATGCGATTTCAGAATTGCATTGAAAACAGGTAATAAGGCGACCGTTCTCAGTCTTATCATGGTTTTCCACATAAGAGAGGATGTTTTTAAAGGCTTGCCCTATGGACCGGTTCTTACCGGTGTGGAGTGGTATGATCCGCGTGACAGCCATTTATCGGATTGTGGCCATGGCGC
The DNA here is from genome assembly GCA_947585525.1 of uncultured Akkermansia sp. GTDB lineage: Bacteria > Verrucomicrobiota > Verrucomicrobiia > Verrucomicrobiales > Akkermansiaceae > Akkermansia. Next base: position 7,165 of record CANPXA010000081.1, read on the forward strand.
GAAGTAGTTTATCTGCAACAGACCATAGGTGTTCATAGCTTCTTCGAAGATCATCCAGATCCTCCCTATAGATATTTTTTGTCCCATGCGCCTGTCGTGCAAGCTGGTTGAGATTGTTGCTTGAGCGCCGTAGCAGCGATATAAGTTCTTTCAACTCTGGCATATCCAACTTGACGATGTATCCATCCAATGCCATTTTACGGAGATAGGCTTCTCTGTTAGAAATATCCAGTAATACCATCCTATGGTAAATCGCTTCGCGTTCCTGTTCGGTAACACGAAAATTCATTAAGGCATTGCGTGTGCGTTTTGCCATGTTAAAGCTCCATATTATTGTTTTTTGAGGCGGGCTTGGGTGTAGAGGTGACCGGCTGGGTATCGTGGAGCTTGGCTCGGACCGAAGCCCTAGGCTTTCGGAGCGGGAGGCTGCGATCTGCGTCCTTGGGGGCAAAGATAAATACCCCAGGCCGGTCTTTCAGGCCGCTGAAATAGCAGCCTTTGATCTGGAACAGTTTTCTCGGTTCCATTTGGTCATTAGACGAGGCCCGCACCATGAAATCATCCAAGAGCTTTGCCA
>CANPXA010000082.1 GCA_947585525.1 uncultured Akkermansia sp.
AATGCGGGAGAACAAGTCATCGTCGTGGATGACGTGATCACCACGGGGGGATCAACCATCAAGGCTATTGATGCGATCGAAGCGGAGGGTGGGAAGGTCGTAGCGGCATTGGTGCTGGTGGATCGCGAGGAAGGAGGACGTGAGGCGATTGAGGGACGCGGAGTGCCGGTGTATGCTCTCTATACACGCCGCAGCATCTTCGGGGACAAATAAGCAACGTGCGTGAGTCATGCTGCCCATCATCGCAGGCATTGAGGGAACGGAGCTAAGCGAACAGGAACAGTATCTCTTCACCCGCCTGCAGCCCGCAGGCTACATCCTCTTTTCCCGTAACATCGAAGATGTAGAACAAACGCGAGAGCTCACCGATCGCCTGCGGCACCTGACCTCCTCACCGGATGAGCCCATCATCGCTATCGATCAGGAGGGAGGACGTGTGGTACGAACGGCGAAGATAGGCGTGTCGCTGCCATCTGCCGCTGCCCTGGCTGCCACCCGGAGCGAACACATCATCACTCAAGCGGCACATTATACGGCAAGGGGGTTGCATGCCCTCGGGGTGAACACCGTCCTTGCCCCGGTGCTGGATTATGGTTCACGACGAGAAAATGCGTTGGGAGGACGTTGCTGGGGAAGTGAGTCCCAGCAGGTCATTTCCTACGCCGGAGTATGGAACCGCGTGATGCATCGCCAGGGCATTATGACGTGCGCGAAACATTTTCCCGGCATGGGAGAAGCTCTGAATGACCCTCATTTCTCATTACCACGCATCCCGGGAACACGCATCGATTTACTGGCTGAAAACGGAGCAAGCACTCCCTTCCATGCACTCATGTCCGAGCTGCCTGCCATGATGGTGGCGCACGTTGTGGTGCAGGAGCTGGATGCTTTGCGCCCCGCAAGCCTGTCGGACGCCGTGGTCAAGGATTTTCTCCGTACTCAACTCGCCTACGAAGGAGTCGTTTTCACGGATGACCTGTGTATGGGCGCCATCACCCAAAAGTACTCCCCTGCCCAAGCTGCCGCCTCAGCTCTGTCTGCCGGTTGCGATGCACCGCTCATCTGTCACCAAACCACTCTGCACATCGAGGAGGCCGCGACCATCATCAACGAACTACCCCAGGTTCTGTTACACGATGTTGAGCTCCGCTTGGAACGCTTCCGCACCCATATTCCGCGTCCCCTTCCGACCCCGCGTTTCATTGAATGGAACATGTATGTGGACGATGTGCACGCTTTCTGTGAGAAGGTACCGGAGCCGGAGGAGGATGTCCCATCCTCGCCGGTGCAGCATTACTGAACGGAGGCGTTAGAGATGCGACAAACGGGAAGAGGCATGGGAGCCTTTTCCAACCAGTGGAGGTGGGTGGTGGTAATCAAGGATTGAGACTCCGGGGGGAGATCGCTCAGCAAAGCCTGCCGTCGATGGGGGTCCAGTTCCCCGAAAATGTCGTCAATGAGCAGAACGGGAGCCTGACCGGTCTCTGCGTAAAGAAGACCCGCTTGCGCAAGAATCAACGAAATGGCGAGGGTGCGTTGTTGTCCCTCGGACGCGTACGCCGCAGCAGGAGTCCCATTGATGAGCAGCTGCACATCATCACGGTGAGGACCTGTGGTCGTGAAGCCCGCCTGAATATCCGCCTCCAACGCACGATCCATAGCCTCTTCCGGAGACAATTCACTGGCCGGAGAATAAAAGAGAGAGATTCCTTCTGTCTCGCCGGCAGAAATACGCGAATGGTGCTGCACCACGTGGGGAATCAGCAACTCAAGCATCCGCTGCCTCAGCAAGGTGAGCTGCTTGCCGTGCTGCACCAGGAGTGCGCCGTAACTCATGAGGACGTCCCTCTGCGGTTTGGGACGGCGCAGGAGAACATTGCGGGATTTCAGTGCTTTCCTGTAGGCCAGCAAATGCGCACGGTACTCCGGGTGCCACTGCGTCCCCAGAAAATCCAAATAATCGCGTCGATTCTCCGCCCCGCCACTCACCAGAGCCATATCTCTGTTTCCCAACCATACGACAGGCTGCGCGTCGGTCAAATAATCCGAATAATCACGCATGCTGACACCATCAACCGCCAACTCCAAATGCCGAGGCTGCCAAAGGATGCGGCGGGTACAAAAATCCGTATCCAGCGAGATACCGAATTCCGAGGAACCGTGGCGTGCGAGACGCTGCAGACGCGAAGTACGCGGACTGTGAAGGGTGAGCGCCACACAGATGGCCTCGATCAGACTCGTCTTGCCCTGTGCATTGTCGCCAAGCAGCAGAGCCCCACCTGTCGGTATTTCCCAAGTGAGCCTCTCGTAGCAGCGAAAATTTTTTAATCGCAGGGCGTGAAGCATGGGTCAGACCTCCATAGGCAAGGCGCGGATGGCATCCATGATTTTGTGTCCCAAGGCGAGCTGAGCCTCGCGTCCCTTTGCTTGCAGTTCGTCCCGAGAGAAGGAGATGGGGTCACCGATACTCACAGTGATGGGGCGAAACTTAACGGACTTGCTATGGATAGGCAAGCAGTCGTAGGCTCCTTGGATGCGGATCGGTTGCACAGGGACAGAGGCAAGCTTGCTGATGATGAGTCCTATGCCGGGCATGGCATCGTGGATTTCTCCATCGGGACAACGTGCTCCCTCCGGGAAAATGACGATACGTCCCCCCGAGCGCAACAGACGTATCACACCCAGCAGGCTGCCGGGATCCGGTCGTTTCTGATCGATGGGCAAGGCATTGCACAGCGGAAGGACTTGCTTCATGAAAGGCGGGTCAAAGAGAGTCTTCCGCGCAAGGAAGTGGACCTTCGTTTCGTACATTTGACCGAGCAAGGGCGGATCCAAAAAACTCTGATGATTGGCGACGATGATACAGGGACCGTCCTGGATGAGTTTCTCGTAGCCAATGATGCGCAGACGGAAAAGGGTCTCGTAGATGCAGCGGGCAAGCGAATGGCCGATGAAATAGAGGGGGTGCATGAAAAAAATCAATGGGAGAGTTTGGATTCGATGTCACGCGCGATGAGCCGGACAACCTGCTCAATCGTCAGATCTGATGTGTCAACCAGGAGTGCATCCGGGGCTTGAGTGAGGGGAGCACAGGAACGAGAAGCGTCATTCTTATCACGCTCGGAAATGGAGTCTGTGAGTCCCTGTGCCGCGCGGCGTGCGGCTCTCACTTCCGGGGAAGCCGTCACAAAGTATTTGAAAGGGGTGTCCGGAAAAACAACGGAGCCAATATCCCGACCCTCCATCACAACGGCCTCAGAACGGTTGTATTCCCTTTGTTTGCGCAAAAGGAACGATCGCACCTCCGGGATGGCGGCAACGATGGAGACGGTTTCATTAACCGCGGGTTCCGTGAGTTCTGCAGTGAGCACCTTGCCGGCAAAAAGAACCGTCGAACTCGAGCCCTCCTTCCCGAACTCCAGCGGTATATTCGGCAAAAGCTCCTTGATTTTTTCGACCTCCGTCGGGGCGATTCCATGTCGGTGCAAATACCACGCGATGGCTCGATACATGGCACCTGTGTTGATGAAAGTATAGCCGAATTGGCTGGCTACAAGTTTGGCTACAGTGGACTTGCCGGATGCGGCCGGTCCGTCTATGGCAATGGCCGGAGGATTCATACTCAAAAAGTATAACTGCACCCCGTCTCCCTGTCCAGCACAAATGCCGACACGACGGGGCAAACGCATTGGTAATGCGTTTGCCTATTTACGATGGACGAATTACGATTTACGATTTATTGATAACGTGCGCATTGCGCAGATTTTTCCGGATTGTTAACGTATGCAGAGTCTTCTTGAGAGCCGTCACCATGGTGACTGCTTGTCGTCATGATTTTTTGATAGGTATCAACAATGATATCAATCAATAAGAGCATTTTTTCTGTTGATGAACTTCTCTCAAATGCGTTTGCCTTGGACCGACACAACGGAGCAACCGAGAGCATTTGCTATTTACAAGACAGCCGACGGCTGTAAGGCTGGCTGGACAAAAGCGCAGCTTTTGCCCGAAGGGCGAAAGCGACCGATGGCTGTAAGATCGCTTAGCCAAAAGCGATTGCTTTTGCCCAAAGGGGTGAGGAGTCGTGAGGCGACTCCGAAGCAAGCGCCGATGGGACGGCGCTGAGTCAATTTCCGATTTACAAATTACAATTGGGAAATAATGCGCGCCTGCGGCGCGGGTTATGTGAAGCCTTCACGTGCGGGGATCTGCGGCGGCGGGAGTTTCTGGGGAATCAGCAGGAAGGTCGGGAGAAGCAGGGGGAACAGGTGTTTCCTGTTTGGGCGCTAAAAGATCCTCTACCTCGATGAATTCGGCATCCGGACCAAGTCCTCCCAACTCATCGAGCAATTCACGACAGCGGTCGTTGAGGCGTTTGTAATTGATGGGACCGGCCTCCGTTTCTGCGGTGTGTGGGAAGATGATGTAGGAGGCGTCGGGGGCACTCACGGGACGCGCGTTAATATCCGCTTTAGGATTGACAAGTTTACCCAAACGCAGGGAAGCCTCTCCGCTCTTCGAACGCGGACCATAGTCTCCGACGATGGCGGGTATGACCTTCTTCCCCACTACAACGGCCACATAATCCCCCGGTCTGGGGCGGTAGGCGTCATCCCTTCCCTCCTTAAGAACCAGTGGGATGACGATGAAGGGGTCATACTGCGCGAGCAAATAGCTATAACGCTTGAGGTCCCAGATCACCCGGCGAGCTTCATCTACAGCCGCTGCATTACGCGGCTTTTCCTTGAGCAGCTTGGCAAGTCTGCTCTCCCACCCCGGCAGCAAAGGATTCACCGTCGTTCCTCTCTTCTTCCAGCGATAGGATGTCGTGGGTTGGTAGTGGGTGCTCCGAAGGATCGTTTCCGGCATCGTCGGCAGGCGATCGCCATCCGACCCATCGGAGACGACATCCATGTCGGCCTGCAACCACAAAACTTTCCGTTTGCTCGTCGGAGCTGTGATCTCAAGGATGGTGTCCGTGTCGTAAAAGTTGTGCTTGTCCAGCGGCTGAGCAAGGGAAGCTATATTGCGACGGACGTTGTTTTGCTTGTGCAAATAAAGAGAGGCAAACCAGCGCGACACGTGCGCTCCCTCCATGAGTTTTTCATACTGTGGTAAAACCCGGGCGAGCTCCGGGTTTGCCTGAAGAAGCTCTCTGCCATCCGCCGCGTGCGGCAGGAAAAGCTCCAGGCTGATGTGTGCCATGTATGCTTCCTTCTTGTTGCGATCCTGACTCGCCGTGCTGCCGGGCTTCAAGGAAATGCTGCTGCGCAGGTGCAGTCCACGCGCCAGGGCGGTTACCTGCTCATACGTCCCTGTGGAGAGTTTTTCCGGGATTACAGGCGGAAAGGGAGGAAGTTCGATCGTGGGTCGAGTGATGAGGGTTTCCGGTTTCCACGGTTGTGATTCGACACCCGGTTCTTGCTGTTCCTTGACCGGCACCTCCACCCTTACCTCTACCGGCACTTCCACCGGTACCTTCACTACCTTCTCCACCACTTTCACAACCGGACGGGGAGTACCGACAATCGCTTGCACTAATTGCACGGGATAGGGAGTAAAGAGGGAGGCAACCACACAGCCTGTCACGAGCAGAACCCCGGCAGGGAACCACCACGTCTTGCACAGGTTGATGACAGATATTTTTTTCATGAGGCAGATGACGAAGAATCCGTTGGGTGCACCCGACGTGGACGCATCCGAAGCACGGCGCGCAGCACCCACAGCGGAGTATGCCGCAAGATGCAGCTGCTCAGGAAAACTTTTGTTGACGGGTAGTAACGCGCTTTACCCGCCTCGAGAGCATGGAGACTCCCGGACACGACCGTTTCTATCGGCGTGTAGAACCATTTTTTTAAAGGCATATCCCCTCGGTCATACCCTCCGCGCTGCGCTACCCGACCAAACTCTGTGTGTACGGGTCCGGGACATACCGCGAGAACACGGATTCCTTTCCCACGCAATTCAATGTTCAACCCTTCAGAGAACGAAGCTAGGAAAGATTTGCTTGCCGCATAGAGGGCAAAATCCGGCAAAAAGACATCTGCCGCCAAAGAAGCTATATTCACAATATCCCCACCACCTGCGAGCATACGAGGCAGCAACGCCTGAGTGAGTTGGACAGGAGCCATCATGTTTACCTCTAACAGGCGCCTGCTTTTCTCCTCATCAGCCGAACAAAATTCCCCGTAGTCCCCCAACCCGGCATCATTCACCAGCAAGGTCCGTCCGAGAGGCATCTCCCGGAGAAATTCCACGAGCTGTTTTCTCTGCGTTGCATCAGCCAAATCACATGGTACGCACATCACCTGCAAACCCGCCTGTCGTTTCGAAAGCGTTTCGGCAAGCTCCTCCAAGCGTTGCTTGCGACGCGCCACAAGAACCATCCTGCTGGTACGCACCGCCAGAGCCTGAGCAAATGCTTCACCTAACCCGGATGAGGCTCCGGTCACGATGATGAGATCATACTCCATCCGCCCCGATTATCCCATGAAGACTCTGACCCCGCAAGCTAAAAATGGCGCCTCTCGAGGCAAACGCATTAGGAAATGCGTTTGCCTATTTACGAATTGCGATTTACGATGGACGATTTGAATTTTAGCGCGCTACGCGCGAGAGATGCGGAGCGAATGCGTAGCGGAAACGCGTGGGGAATGTGTTGAATGAACTCGGAGAAAATTTATTGGTACACGTGTGCGCCCAACCGCACATCGGTGCGTGCAGTCTCATTAAGAAAGCACTACTGTGTCTGGCGAGGTGCAGACGCCTGTTGTCTGGCGGGCTGCTGGCGAGGAGGAGAGTTCGCCGGTTTCGCAGGCGCAACCGCTCGACGACGTCGTACGGGTTGTTTCTTGGGCGCCAATTTAAGAGAAACGGAAATCTCCTTCTCTGGTCTCTGCGACCAAGACTCGCAAGTCATCTCACCGTTTAGCATCCCCTCCTCCGTCATGATGAGTCGCAGTAATCCATCCTGGGCGTCAAAAACCTCTGCCGTTGCGATATCCGGGTCGTAACGTCCGTTGTAAATACGTACGACACAGGAGACCGGATCCCCTTCCTTAGCCGGGGCAGAACAACGACCCACCACCTGAACCTCCGCCTGCGGTAAATCCGTATCGCTCAGGGTGCCTATGAATTGAAGGGAATCCGGGAATTCCTGTCCCCGTGCAATTCGTAGGGAAAGTTTGCCAAACGCATCCGCTCGTTTCCATTCTCCCTCATAGACAGCTGCATCATAGAAAAAGTCGGCACAAGTTTTGCTCCACTGTTCGCGGCGCACAGCTCGCTCCGCCGCCTCCTGCTCGGCGGCTTTACGCTCTTCCTCTTGTCGCGCTTGCGTCTGCACGACTCTCTCCCGAGCGGCTTGCTCCCTCCCGTTGATATAGGGTAAAGCCGCTGCATTGAATGCCTCAATTCGACTCCGGATTTCATCTCTCCTCTTCGCCTCAAACCCGTCCGTTACAACAGAGGCTCCCTGCGGCAGATTGCTCTCGGGGATGAGCGCCATCAAACTACGCAGCGGCGTCGTGTCAAAATTGATCTCACTGAATACCCACTGTCCCTCCTGCTTCACAGCACGCATGGACAACGGTATCTCCACCCCGGTCTGACTGGGCGTAATCATGCGGTAAAGGGCGCTCTCTGCCAGCGTCTTGATCTCGTCCGCTTGTTTCTGAAGCGCCTCCGGCAGCGGTT
>CANPXA010000083.1 GCA_947585525.1 uncultured Akkermansia sp.
ACAGCTCATCTCTGAGCACGGCATCCCGGAGCACGTCCGCCCCGCCCTCATGGATGCGGCAAACGCCATGAGCTATGAATCCCTTAAAACCTACCTCTCCTACCCGCATCATGCCTATGATGGCCACAGCGTACTGGACCACGCTCGCATGAAGGTGTACTTCGTCCCACCTCTGGAGGGTCGCACCTGCCCGGATTGTTCAGAGATTGTCCATAACACCGACCCTGACGGTCCCTCTCCGGCGTGGACCCATCACTACACGGGCAAAGGAGTGCAATACAGCCGTTTTCCGATACCCTTGTCCACTTACGCCCCGGAGGAGAATGGCATGGGTATCTGGCAAAAGCTCTGCCACCGCGTGGACGTGGATCCTTTCAATTTGGCGGCTACACTCGTTTTCCTGCTGGCCATCCTACACACGTTTATGGCTCCGTTCTTCCAGGGATACGCGCACAAACTGGAGAAACGTCACAAGGAAAAACTCCTCTCATCCAACTTCCGCATCCTCCATCCGGAGCAAAGGGTGCCCGTTTCTCTGCTTTCCACCATATTCCACTTTCTTGGCGAGGTGGAAGTGGTGTTCGGACTCTGGATCATCCCCTTCTGTCTGGTGTGCCAACACTATTACTCCATGGAGGATTTTCTGCGCTACATTGATCGGGATACCAGCTTCACGGAACCCCTCTTCGTAGCCGTCATTATGGTGATTGCCTCCTCTCGCCCCATTTACCGCCTCGCGGAAAACACGCTGCAGCTCGGAGCCTCCCTCGGCAAGGGCTCTCCCGCCGCCTGGTGGATATCTGTGCTCTGCATAGCCCCACTGCTCGGCTCTTTCATCACGGAGCCGGCAGCCATGACCCTTTCCGCCATCCTTCTGGGCAAGAAAATCTACCAGCTTCGCCCCAGCTCCAGTCTCTGCTACGCAACCATTGCCTTGTTGTTTGTGAATGTCTCCGTGGGCGGCACTCTCACTCATTTTGCGGCTCCGCCTATCGTGATGGTGGCCGGCAAATGGAATTGGGACATGACTCATATGTTCACCCATTTCGGCTGGAAAGCCGTCACCGGTATCGTCATTGCCAATGTCATTTACTTCTTCATCTTCACAAAGGAATTTCGCCGTCTCGCTGAGATCCATAGACAAAACTCCGCCGTGGAAAGCTCTGTTCCTACCTCTTGGGAGGACCGCCAAGATGTCATCCCCATCTGGGTCTATCTCGTCTCAATCTTCTTCCTGGCATGGACCGTTTTCTTTGCCCATCACCCGGCTATCTTTATCGGAGGCTTCCTTTTCTTCCTCGGGTTCACCATGGCCACCCCGCAGTACCAAAACGCCTTTTCCATCAAGGTTCCTCTCCTGGTAGCCTTTTTCCTGGCCGGTTTGCTCATCCTGGGTGGGGTGCAGGGATGGTGGATGCAGCCCGTCCTCCAAGGTCTCGCCGATATAGGAGCTGAGGCTACCATGGGTGTGGCCAGCATCCTTACCGCGTTCAATGATAACGCCTCTGTCACTTTCCTTTCCAGCACCGTACCCAACCTCCCGGAAAGCATTCGCTACGCCATCGTAGCCGGCGCCGTCACCGGCGGTGGTCTCACCGTCATAGCCAATGCCCCCAATCCCGCCGGACAGGCCATTCTCGGCAAGTACTTCAAGTCCGGCATCAGCGCGCCGAAATTGTTTGCCTGGGCCTTCCTGCCCACGGTTATTATGTTCCTCATGTTTACTCTCTTTTAAGCGATGTTTACAGGCCTGGTAGAGACGACCGGAAGACTGGTAAGCAGCACCCCTATTGCAGGGGGAGCTCGGTATGTGATTTCTATACCTTTTGCTTCAGAGCTCTCTTTGGGAGACTCCGTTGCCGTGAATGGTTGTTGTCTCACGGTGGATGAATTGGATGTATCCGCCGGAACTGCCGGTTTCGACCTCCTCGCCCAAACTCTCCGAGTCACTTCCCTCGGACAACTTTCCACCGGTTCTCCCTGCAATCTCGAGCGTGCCGTACTTCCTACCTCCCGGATGGGTGGTCATTTCGTTTCCGGACATATTGACTGCACCGGCAAAATAACCCATGTGGAACAGGAGGGACAGGATCACGTTCTGCGCATTCAGGTGCCACACCTGCGTTACTGCATCGACAAAGGCAGTATCTCCGTTGACGGGGTCTCTCTCACCATTGCCAACATTTTGCGAGAAAACTCTGAACTTGAGTTCTGGCTTACTCCGCACACATGGCAGTTGACGGTGATGCCCTCCTATTCTGTCGGCTCCGTCGTCAATATCGAGTGGGATCTTCTGGCCAAATACATTGAAAACTTCGCCATCCACCCCCGACAAGAAGGCTAGTCTCTCGTTGCTCTCTCTCCTCTTCGCCGATCCGGAGTGCTGCGTTCCGTACTATCATCGAGTCGTTTGTCGGCATCATCTTCTATGCGCTGAGCCTTCTTGTCATCTCCTGCCTTACGCCAACAATCGGCAATGTTGAACATAACCCGGTGGTGACGTTTAATGAGGAAGAAATCATCGTCCTTGAAGGCGTGTTTAGAGAAGAAGCTCTCGGCATCTTTGGCCGCGCTCTTCCATAAACTGCGCATGGTGTTCTCTTTCTTTTTTTCGTCCAAGCTGTCATCCTCGTCGAGCTTTTTCTCGAATTCTTCAATCATCTCACGGTAGCAATTCAACACCTGATCGAAGACATCCGCCCTTCCGGCATACTCCTTCAGTTGCCCTTTGAAGAATGTCACCAGTCCACGAGAATCCTTCGCCTTCACGAGCAACTCCGCCTGCCTTTTCAACCCGTCCACCATCAGATCAGCACGCCCCATATCAACAAGTTGACCCATCTTCTTTCCACTCTTCTTGAGCATCTGACGCTTCATTTTATCATCCTTGTCCGCCATGATTCGGTTCGCCTGCACATCCTGCGCCAGATCAAGCAGCTCCCCGTTCTTCTTGCTCAGTTTCTCCAGCTCCACATAGACCCGCTTCCACGTCCCCATAGGAACGGTTTCTTTCCCGCAATAATCCAACACCTCAATGTAATTCCACCACCCTGCGCTTAAGAGGGGATACGCCGTAGTCACATACCTCGCCGCCGCCAACGCTTGCTGCGGACACTTCATGCGGCACAGAAAATCAGAAAGCAGCATTCCATCCGCCGCGGGCTCCAGTTTGTCATCAGTCAAGTTCTTATCCCGATGCACCAGAGTGGATTCGTGCAACCTCTTGCCCGAACAGGGATTGTCAAATCGACCTGTGTTATACCCGTACGACCCGAAGGAGGTCCATGTTTTGTCCGCCGTGAGCAACGCGACCCACGCGTGTCCGCCGCGATTTCCATCACCGGTTATATAGACGGCAGGGATGCCCTTGCAGCGCGCTGTCATGCAGGCGAAGTACCCTTGGTCGCGACAGACTCCTCCCTTCTCCTTGAGTTCCTCAAAGGTATATTTTTTGTAGGGGTCTTCACCCATGGTCGCACGTTCCATGATGTAGTGGACGGCGCCGTACGCTTCTCCCCAATTTTCTCTCCTGTAGGAGAGGTTCTTGTTCACCCACTCAAACTCAGACCGAGGCAGACGAACGTCCACCACGTAGAGGAGTTCGGTTGCAGACAGCTTTTTTAGATCCGTGAGCAGCCTCCGTCGAAAATCCTCCTCTTTGTAGTAATCATAGATTTGCTGCATGTTGAGCAGCGGTTCACTCGGATCTCGAAGCAACCCGGAAGATTGGGCGCTCTGCGGATGCACCAGTGAGCAAGCTATCGCCAACGATAAGTACTTCTGCCTGTCTTTCGGCTTCGTTCCCGCGCTCAGCTTGTAGAACATGTCAATGGCGTACTCTATCTGGTCTTTCTTCCCGGAATTGAGCTTGTACGTCTGCAAAAAACGGCGCAACGGGCGAGAGGGATCCGTGATGGCCCACACCATAAAATCCTCTCTCGTCAATTGTGTCTTTTTATTGCCCTTTTTCCCATCTCCTTCCTCACCAACCCCCTTTCCCGCTCCGCTCTGGACAAAGGTATCCAAAAAATCGGCGCCTGCCAGCTCAGCGAGGTAGCACAAATCAATCGCTTGCTGCAATACTTTCGTATCATGGTAAAGCCTGTAGTCCAGCCTCTCGCCGTTCAGCAAAGCAGGCGCCACTTCACGTAATTTTTCCTCGAGTTTCGGAACCGCCTTGCTAATTTCCTGTTTCCGGGTCATCCGCTTCAGCCAATTGTCCCAGAGACGTACATTTTCGGCACTGTTCGCATTGACACCGGCAATTACCAATGGATCGCTGTAAGCATCATCCTTCGGCTCCTCCGGAGTAGGCTCGCCGGGGGTGTCTTCATCCGTTTTCGGGACGGTTTCACCCGATCCGGTTGATTCATCCTGCTTGGTGGGCTCAGTCGTGTTCTGCGGTTCTTCCGAGCCGGATGTTGGCTCGCTCGGAGTTACAGTTTGAGGACGCTCGGGTTCACTCGGTTGAGCAGGGGTCTCTGACGTAGTGTCCGGCGATACCGGTGTTTCAGTGGTCTGTTCACCTTCGGCGGGTTGGATTGGTTTCTCCTGATCCTCGGGAGCCCTCTTTTTCCTGGTTTTTTTGTCGTGAGTGGTCGGACTTTCCGACCGTTGCACCGCTTTCGGTCCATCAGAAGGGAACCATTCCTTCACCAAATTCGTCAACTTCTGGCGGCTCGTGTATGCCCCAACCGCTACCCCCACAAGAATGAACAACGTGAGGATATACCCACCCCTTACCTGAGGCGAAGAATGCTTCTTTCTCGTCCGACGCTTCGTCATCGCCTTCATCCTACCGTTTCACGGCTCCCTTGAAAAGAAAAAAATCGCTCACCGCATGGCGCAAAGTTTCTGTCGCCTCCGGCATCCGGATTCCCAGCGTCCGCAACCTCGCACTGTCCATTGCCGTGTGCACGGGTCGCTTTGCACGAAAAAAAGGCACCCCCTTGAGATGCTGTTCCGCAACATGCACCATCGACGCCAGATACCCCGATTCATGCGCCAGCTGCATGCATATCACGGCGCAGTCATGCCAACTCAAGGGATCCCCTGCCGAACACACGTGCAACACACCCCTCTGCTCTGTCGGCAGTAAAGCCAGTGCAGCGCGCGCTATATCCACCGCATGTGTGGGCATAGACCACTTGTCAGCCACAGCTGCAAGGCATTCCCCACGCAAAGCCCTTGCCAAAACACTCTCTACGAAGGAAGGTCGTTCCGGGTTGCCGCAAACCCATGAGACGCGCAAAATGAGAGCCTCAGTGAGCGCCTCCTGCACTTGCAGCTCGCCCTCTCTCTTGCTCTCCGCATACGTGTTGATGGGTCGGCAATGCGCCGTCTCCGACTTTAATCCCTGCTTTCTGCCATCCAGCACATAATCCGTGGAAAGGTGAATAAAGCGCGCTCCGGTATGCCGACAAGCAAGCGCCATCCGAGCCGGGCTCACCGCATTCACCAAGTGGGCCGACAAGGCATCCGACTCGCATTCCTCCAATCCGGAAATGGCAGCGCAATTCACAACAGCGCAAGCCGCCGTGCGCAATACGTAATCACACACCGCCTCCGGTTCCATCAGATCGCACTCTCCGTGCTGCGGAGCTACCACCGTCCATCCCCTCGCTTGTGCTTCCCGACAAAACACCTGCCCGACCCTGCCGGAAGCGCCGAATACGAGGATGGGAAGTGCATTGTTCATCGATTGACGGGTGGTACAGGAGGATGCGGCGCACGGAGGGAGAGGTTCAGCAACGCATCGTATGCCCGACTCTCTCCTCGAGCTGCGGCCTTGCGGTACCAATAAGCCGCCATCTCTGCACTCTGAGGTGCGCCCAGCCCCTGCTCAAAACAGCTGCCCAGCTTGAGAGCCGCCCCGGAGTGTCCACGTCGCGCCGCTTGCTCCAGACAACTAACCGCCCCGGCAGGATCCTTGCTGCAACCCACTCCCTTGAGGTAATACTTGCCCAACAGGTAGAGGGCATCCGTATCACCGGCGCGAGCCGCCGTGTCAAAACAGGCTATGGCTCTCTCATAATCGCGCGTGACTCCCCTCCCCCGCATAAGGCGATGCCCCAGCTGCATACACGAGCCGGGATCACCTTGCGAGGCGAGTTGCTGCAGTGTCTCGATGTCCATGAAGTGATTGGTTGACGCGGGGTGAAGAATCGATCTAAAATTCCTTGTACGAAAAAATCCACGTAGCTACCAACAGGTGCAAGACAACGTACGCCCCGGCCACCAGCGCCAATCCTCCCACGAGAGAAAAACCTATCTCCTGTCCGGCAGCAGCGGCATCCGTCAACGAAAAAACGCTGAAGTCCGGGATGCATACCCCAAACACGCGCTGCACCCAAAGCATTCCCTCACTCAAACCTGCTCGTCCGCTCGCATCAGCTATTCCGGTGAAGAGTTGTCCCTGGAACATCCCGATGAAATAGGCTCCCAGTGCAAAAATCATGCTCACGATCGTCCCACTCGTGAAGCACGATATCAAGAGGGTAAAACTGGTGAGCACAGCAAAACCAAGAAGCATCGCCAAAATGCTCTCCTGCAGGTCGAGGGAATTCCCCGCTGCCGCCAGTTGTTCCAAGTAAGGTGCCATCTCCTGCGCACTGTACCCGTTCTCTCCCAACGCCTGCCTCATTTCCTGCGCCATGCTCCCTTCCCTCAGGTAAAGCAGCAAACTGAGCATCCCATCCATCACCACCAACATGATGCCCATAGCTATAATAACTCCAAGAGCCTTTCCTGCCAGGTAGTCGAAACGAGGCACGGGCTTGCAAAGTATCGTGTAGAGAATTCGGTCCTCGCTGTCACGCGGGATGAGCAAAGCTGTCGCCGCCACACAAAAAATCATCGCCACGAGCCGCATACACCCCAGACCTACGTCCTGGATGAATTGCAACTGGCCTATTCCCTGGTACTCCACGCCCATGTGCTCCTGGTACGGCAAAAACTGCAAGGCCATAAAGCCTATCGCTATAACCGCCAAACTCATGAAGAGGCGCATACGTATCAACTGCGTGAGCGTCACCCCGGCCACGGCCATAACCCGTGTCGGCGTATGCATGATTGGACTCAAGAACGACGGCATGATGCGTCCGTTATCGGCGCGGCGCTTTCTCCCCCTCATCGATCAACCTCCAGAAGGAACGCGACGCGCCAAGCCGCTGGTCCTCCGTCCCACTCCCCATTCCTGACCGAAAGAGAAAATCCTTCAGAGAATTCGTATGCAGCACCCGCTGCACAATCACTTTGTCGTCTTCCAGGGTGAAATAAATGCGATAATCTTTCGAGCGGAAACGGTATATTTTACGTCCATCCCGTTGAACAATGCCAAACGGTGTGTTCTCCGTCTTTCCCTTCAAATCATTCTCGTCCACCTTAAAGCTGTTGACGAGCTCCAGCTGCTCTAAGGTAGGTATAGCCGATATTTCCCCGGCGCTTATCTCATTGAATACGATCTGATGCACGCCCCTCATTCTACCACCTCCCTCCCTCCCCCTGCAAGTGCAAACTCTATCACCACACTCTAATTTCCCGCATCGCATTGCCTCAAAAATAAAGTCACCGAAGGGTCGTCAGAAACGAAGAAAAAGAATTTTCCGAAAGCTTGATGCCT
>CANPXA010000084.1 GCA_947585525.1 uncultured Akkermansia sp.
ACCAGCCGATACGCTATCGTGCATGATACCACCAACGCAAGCACACACAGCCATGCGCATCGGTTGGCAAATGGTATCTTGGTCCTCATTCTTTTTCTTACGTAGTCTCAGTTTTCCTTTTCTGGTCATCGTGCCGCCGTGGCTCGCAGGGCGGCATCTTCTCGGCTGCTGCGTGCTATCTCGATCTGACTGTGCCTAATGTCGCGTAGTTCCGACCCGTCCTGGATGAGCCTCTCACGCATCGCCCAGCGATTTGTCAATGCATCTGACTTTGCGTTGTACTGATTCGCATTCATCCGGCAGAGCGCTATCTCACGGTTTAGCTTGTTGATTTCAGTGCGTTCTGCCACCTGGTTGTTTTTGAGTACGGCATAGCTCACTCCGGTGGCAGATGCTATTATGGCAAATGCTACCATCCACGATAAAAGTCCGAAGCTGATACGTCCGGAGTAGCGCGATGTGGTGTATCTATTCATTTTTGATAAGAAGGCTAAATTTTTTCGATGACCCGCAATTTTGCGCTGCGAGCTCGCGCGTTGGCTGTTAATTCCTGCTCCCCGGGTCGGATAGGTTTGCGCGTGATGAGCTTTGCTCCGTACGCGGGATTGGGACGAGGTTCCGCCCACTCCGGACGATCCAACTCCTTCGTGGTGACCTGCGCAAAAAATTGCTTCACAGCCCGATCTTCCAAACTGTGGAATGTAACGACGGCCATGCGTCCCCCACGACAAAGCAACTCGTAACCACCTTCCAGCAATCGCTGTAATTCGCCGAGTTCATCGTTCACCGCTATGCGCAGTGCCTGAAAACTCCTCGTGGCCGGATGCAGCTTTCCCTTGCGCGGTAGAACAGTGCTGATGAGCTTTGCAAGCTCCATCGTGCTGCGGATAGGACTTTTCTTCCTCTGTTGCACAATGCGTCGTGCAATGGCTCGCGCCGAACGTTCCTCGCCGTACTGCCACAATATTTCCGCCAACTCACCTTCGTCTGCCCCATTCACGATGTCTGCGGCGGTGCGTTCCTGCATGGGATCCATTCGCATATCCAAAGGTCCATCCGCCCGGAAAGAAAAACCGCGCTCCGGAGTATCCACCTGAGGAGAAGATACCCCGATGTCCGCCAAAACCCCGTCAACCTCCTGCACCCCTCGTTCACCCAACAGTTGTCGGATGTTTCCAAAGTTTCCGGCTACGATGTGCAATCGCTCACCGTACCGAGCCAATCGCCCCCGAGCCGCTGCTCGAGCCACGGGATCACGGTCAATCCCCCATACGTTTGCTCCTGCCTCCAGCAAAAGCTCACTGTGTCCGCCTCCTCCCAAGGTGGCATCCACAATCACCTTCCCTTCGCTCGGCTGCAACGCCTCCACAGCTTCTCGAGCCAACACGGTCACGTGGCTGTACGGCGCGCCAGTTCCCTGATTCTCAATTTCAGTTTCCTCATTTTGCTCCGCGCCCTTGCACAGCAGGTCCAACTCCGCCTGCACCTCCTGCGCACTGTGCTGACTGATGATGCTCTGCCCACTCCATTCCACTTCCGGGTTCGCCGCCATCCACGCACAAAGATGTTCCTCCGGGCTCCGCTCATCCACCAACTCCAACCAGACGCACATCGCTCCCTCTCCGAACCGGTATCCCAGCACGGCGCCGTCCGAGCGCACGCTCTCGCGCAGCCCGCGCACGCGCGTAAGCGCATGCGCCGCGGGCGCGCGAAAGTCAAATAAATTTTGTATTACGTTTAAATTCAACGCATTCAAATTCTCTTCACACTCATTCCTCTCTCCCTTCCTTCCGGACACAGCCATATCCTGCATCCTCTCTACGAGCCTCCGTCGTTCCGCTTCACCGCGTTCCCATTGTTCCTGTTCTACCGCCCCGACTCGCCAGGTAACAACACGATAACAGAGCACTCCCTGGGGAGGTCGGATGAATTCCCGTCTCTCTGTCAGCTCCCCCCTCATGAAAGAAAATGGAAGAGTTGATCAAGTTTGAGCTTCCCGAGTGCCTCCGCCGTATTCGTGGCCTCAAATTGAGCCGGCACCCATATTTCAAAGTAATCCCCACGTCCCACGATGGTCGCGGTATCCGTCAAATTCATTCTCTCCCTCTGGGGCTTGGGTATCAACAATTTTCCCTGTGTACTCACTTCCGCCTCAAAACTGCACCCCGTTATCTTTCCTACGTACTGATCCACCTCCCCCGGTGTCACGCCATGCTCTACCGCATGTCTTCGAATCTCTTCAATCTTCTGCGCAAAACTCCCTCTCGTGTAGCACTTAAGAATCCGGTACCCCTCACTCATTGCCTCTATCATTATCAGAACTTCCCCCTGCGCAGACCGCCACCCCGCCGGAATCGCTACCCGACTCTTCGGATCCAGCTTGTGCGTCACATTCCCTAAAAAGGGCACTTTCTCTTCTCTCGACATATTGCCTCGTGCACTTTTCTTCACGTATAGTACACTTCAATACACCTCACGTCAATCCCTTTCTTTATTTTTTCTCGCAAAAAGCAAAAAATTATTTTCCACCCTCACTGCATTATGCGGGTCTCACTTCACATGACAAACCTCAGCATATGTCCGAAGCAACCAAGGAGTAGAAATTCCGGGTCCCATCGCCATTTCTGTCCGCGACACTCTCACCCAACAACAAGGAAGCGCGTCGGAAGAAACTTCCGACGCGCTTGCGAATTGTCGCGAGGGAAAAGCGAGACGAACCCGCATTTCCCTCTTGCGGTACCCTTACTTGGTGACAGTCACAGGAGCCTGGGGAGCCACCGGAGCGACTTCCTGCTGCTGTTGCTGCTGCTGCTGGCAGCTGGCAAGAACTGCAACCGCCGTAAGAGCGAGAACAGAGATGGTCTTCATATTTTCTTACTAGTTACTTGGTTGAAGTGCTCCAGCCCACAGTAGGTTGGAGACGTGAAGTCATTGTACTCCTTTTCCGTTCATAAGCAAGCCTAAAATAGTAAACTTTGTCAATTTTTCTTTACTTTTTATGTTATTATTTTTTTAATTCGTTGATTTTCAATATATTTTAAGGCACCGCTCTGTAAAAACTTTTCGTGTGTCTGATGAGTTGCAGCGTATTTATAAGGTGAGAATTACAGCAAGTATGCACCCGACGCCGGACACAGTTTGAGGGGAGCAATGCCCTTTTCAGCACAAACCGGCAATGTCTTTAGCAATTTGTCTTCTCAGCTCCTCCAGAGAGTGAAACCGGTGCTCCGGACGCAGGAAGGAGCGCAACTGTACACTGAGATACTTCCCATACAAATCGCCCTTGTATCCGAGAAGGTGAACCTCAAGGCGCGGGAGTTTGAGCGTCTCCGTTACGCTGGGACGTACTCCGATGTTCGCAATACCGTGATATATGTTTCCTTCCGCTTGACAAGTGACCGAATACACCCCCATCGGCGGCAAGCAGGTCTGCGCGGGAATGGCCAGATTTGCTGTCGGGAAACCTAGTTTCTGTGCCAGGTGCTGCCCATGCTCAACCTCCCCGCAGATGGAAAAGGGGTGCCCGAGCATACGCTCTGCCTCCTGCAGCTCTCCGGCACGCACAGCCGTACGGATGCGGCGCGAACTCACAGCAACGCCGTGCTCCTTGAGCAGGGGCGCTATCCGCACACTAAAACCACGCCGCTCCCCTTCCTCTCTCAGAAGAGTCGTATCACCCTCCCCTCCTCGCCCGAATCTCCAGTTCTCGCCCACAGAGATGCCGGCCACGCGACAATGCTGTTCCAAGAGGGTCAGGTACTGCTGTGCGGTGAGTTGCGATAGATCATGGGTAAAGGGGAGGACGAGCACGAGATCAGCCTCGCCCAGCTCGTGGATAAGTTCCACTTTTTGCCGCTCAACCGGTGTAAGTAACTGCGGCTGAGCGGAGGGATTCAGCAAGGCGAGCGGATGCTGAGCAAAGGTGAGTACCCCGCAAAGAGCTCTCTTTTCCCTAGCTTCGTGCATCACGCGCTGATGCCCGGTGTGCACGCCGTCAAAAAAGCCCATTGCCCAAAATATCGGTTGCTCGATTTCTCGAAGTTCCTCGATGCTGTGCAGAAGAATCATGGGTCAATGAAGGTTCAGTTGCTCCACGGGAATGAGACGCCGCAGCAGAACATCCCTGCCCGCCGCCTTGAGATCCGGCACGCTAATGGCGCTCGCTACATCAAAAGCTCCGCTTCGCTCCCGTCGCAGAGCCGTCAGGTGCGCCCCGCAATCTAGCCTCTCACCCAAGTCGTGGGCGAGCGAACGCACATAAAAACCCTTGCTGCAATGCAGATGCACATCCAATTCTCCCACCGCCAGATCCAGCCGTCTTACCTCGCATTCCATCAACCGCACTCTTCGCGCCTTACGCTCGACCTCCTCTCCGCGTCTCGCCAGCTTATAGCACGGCACCCCGTTGATTTTCACCGCTGAATACATTGGTGGCACCTGTTCGATTTCCCCGCAAAATCCTTGCAATGCAGCGCGCACCTTTCCCTCGTCAATACCATCCCATGGAGCCACGCGCACCACCTCCCCATCGGCATCGTAGCTATTGGTCTCCACCCCGAGCTTGATCGTCGCGCTGTACACCTTATCTTCACTCATGAGCCGGTCCTGCAATTTCGTGGCCTTACCCACCACCACAATGAGTATCCCTGTCGCCATGGGATCCAGGGTTCCACAATGTCCCACCTTCTTTGTGCCCAGAATTCGTCGGCAAAGAGCTACCGCGTTGTGCGAGGTGAAGCCGGGATCTTTATCCACCAGCAGCACCCCGCTCGGGCCTTGGTCATTCAAAGAACTCATACTTGTTTGCGCAGTGCCTCTCGTACTTCGTCCAGTACCTCGCGGCGTACCTCCTCCAGTTTTCCCTTTTTGCGAATGCCCGCCGCCATAGCGTGCCCTCCGCCACCGAACATTGCCGCAATGTCATTCACCCGTACCGCAGGGTCCTTTGACCGGAGCGAAATACGAATAAACCCATTCTCCAGGTCCTCAAAAATAACCGCCACTCGCACACCGCGCAGCACACGAATAATATCCACCAAGTCTTTCGTATCCTCGAGCCCCGCTCCCAGCTCCTCTTTTTTACCGGCCGGCATGGAGTAGTACGCCAGCTCTCCTCCTTCCTCCACCACCATCTCACGCAAGACCTCGCCCTGAACGGCCAAAGTCGTCGCACTTTGCTCCTGATACAACCGCCGATTGATGTCACCAACATCCACGCCGCAATCAATGAGCTCCGCCACCTGGCGCATCACCTGTGCCGTGGTGCTGCCATACTGAAAGGATCCTGTATCCGTGCTAATCGCCGCGTACAACGCTTCGGCAACCCCTTTTTCGAGTCTCATTCCCCAGTCAGCAAAAAGCCCCATGAGTACGCACCCCGTAGCCGCCGCTCCATTCACCACGTAGTTAAAATCCGCATACCGTGAATTCGTTTCATGGTGGTCAATGTTAATACTCCTGATCCCGGCTCTTGAACACTCTTCCAACAGTCTCTTTCCTCCTTCACCCAGTCTCTTCACGTCCCCACTATCCAAACAAATCAGCAGCTCCATTCCATCCGGCACCTCCTCGGGTATGCCTCCAACCTTCCCTGCCCCCTCCAAAAACGCATACCTCATCGGCACCTTGTCCTCATTCCACATCCACACTTTCTTTCCCATTCCTTCCAACACGAGCCCCATCGCCAGCGTACTCCCGATTGCATCCCCATCCGGACGAAAGTGAGACAATATTCCCACGCCGGCGGCCCCCCCAACCAGGGCTCTTATTTCTCCACTATTGCTCTCCGTACCCATATCCTCCGCCCTTATACCATCCCCGGCTATAAACGTCAAGCCACGCAGGTTGAGAAGAGGAGCGAGGGCATTGTAAAACAGGGTCGATGTAAAAAAATGCTCCCTCGCGCAGCGTCTGCATTGCCTTCATTGGCAAGTTTAAAACGGGATATCCGTTTTCCCCGGATGGGCGATGTGTCATAAAAAATTGAACGGAGATTGCATGAGAAATGTCATTACTTCATCGGCCTCCCGGTGGGTGGTGAAGGAGAGAGCGCTGCTCACCATATAAGGGAGTCCGAGTTTCATAGGTAGTAAGTTGGAACGCACGCAGGAGAAATCCTGCGTGCGTTTTTTCTCTCTGAATGATGCTCCGGGTCACCCCCATGGAGAAGACGGGGCTGCGTATAGATGAATCCATGCTTCTCAGAGTCAATATTCCTTCCCTTGCATACCAACGTGACTGAACCGGTGCGAAGTGCGTCATACCGCCTCTCAATCTGCAAAATGGGTATATAATCCGTTTATGAGAACATCTGTTTTTTCTTACTCGTCGCGGCTTTGGGCCGCTTTTATGGCGGGGGATGCCCTGGGGGCTCCGGCTGAATTTTGCTACCGCCACGACATCGTTTCTCACTTCCCGCGCGGTGTACAGAAGATGGTTCCTGGGTTCGGCATCGTAACCGATCGTGAGGCCGGAGTGGTGACAGATGACACGCAGATGGCCGCCTGCCTGCAACGTGCCCTGGTACGCGCGGATGGGTACGACCCGGACATCACCTGCGAGGAATACCTCGCCTGGCTCGCCACCGATCCTCCGGATGTGGGGGAGACAGTAAAGGATTCCTTGGAGGGACACTTTAACCTGGAGTCGCAGGGCAACGGCGCGCTCATGCGCATCTTCCCCATCGCGCTGTGGGCGGCGGATCATCCTGGGTTTGACTGGAGGAATGCAGCCCTGGAGGATGCCTCCCTCACCCATCCCCATCCCACCTGTCTCCTTGCGAATTACGTTTTCACCGGTTCCCTCCTCTACGCCCTCACTGCCGCAAGGAAGAGACGCCCGGCTTTCCCTCTGCAAGTCCTCCGTCACGCTCTTGCTCTCTGCAGGGGGAAGGATCACTCGTTCGATCCGAACCATCCCTCCACCGTCGCCGTGGAGGCAGCTCTTCGCTCCTCACTTCACCATGTGCCGGACTACGATGGCGAATCCATCGGCTGGGTTCTTGTGACGCTGCAGGGCGCCTTCTACCAGCTTCTCCATGCTCCCTCCCTGCGCACCGCCATCACACGCTCGGCCTCTGCCGGCGGCGATACCGACACCAATGCCGCCACCGCCGCCGTGCTTTACGCCGCCACCTTCCCCGATGCCTCTCTGCCTGCCACTTGGCTCACCACCCTCCGCCGCAAAAATCCGGAATATGCTCATTTCTGCTAGCTCTCCCACACCTCTCTGTTTGGCTTTTCTCTCTCGTGTAATAGAGATGCGAAGTAGTTCCTTAATTCAATCCTCATCTGTATGCCAATGCAGGAATACGGTTACTTTCTCCTCCGAAAAGAACGGTTATCCATATGAATTTTTCTTGGCTATTTTGCATGGTTTGCTGATAATGGAGCCGGGTTGCCTCTCGACCCTTGGTCTATATCCTGTATAGTAACGAAACGAAAAATGCGAGCATACTATTCCGATACAGTCAGTGTATTTCTGAGAACTCCAGATGAAACGATTTTAGGACATTTGGCGGAGAGGCATCATTTTGATGATGCCCAGGAACAGAAAAGGGCGTGGGCGAAGCAGATATCCATATT
>CANPXA010000085.1 GCA_947585525.1 uncultured Akkermansia sp.
AGCTCGGTCTCACTTCTCCGACCAACAAGTGCGCCGCACTCACTCCGGCCGCCACGTGTCGAGCTCGCGCCAGGGGTTGTTCATCTCCGGCTTGAGCAAAAAGTTGCGCTCCATCTACCCTGATTGCAAGTCCACGCGCGGGATCCAGCTTCACGGCTTCGAGCTTCAGGTAAACCCCTTGTTCCGCCGCCTTTTCCTCCACGTATCGAACCACTCGTTCAGGAAAGCCTTGCGTGGACAACCACACCACCGTCAAACTCACGATGAGGAAGATCAAAAGGCATACCGTAGGCAGCACAGACCCGACGCGCCGTATGGTTATCCTTCCTGCCATGGTTGCTCTCTGCAAGAGGGGTTAGCCCTTCATATCTCCGGATCGCTCTCGCCCTCCGGCAAGCGCGGAGCCTTCGGCAAGTTCTTCTCTATATCATCAAGTAAATTCACCATGTCCACTCCACGTTGCGCCGAATCATCATGTCTGAAACTCAACTTCGGAGTGTGACGCAACACGACCCGCCTCGCCAACGCTCCCTGAATCATCCCCCTGTATCGACTCAGTTTCTCTACGACGCTCCCGGCCGTCATCTTCCCAACAACCCCCACCCACACGCGCGCCTCCCTCAGATCCTCCGTCACCTCTACATCCAGGATTGAAACGATGGTGCCGGGCCACTCAAACTCTCGCTGCACATACGACCCTATCTCCCGCTTCAGCAACTCATTCACTTTATCTAAGCGGTGTGTTGGCATCGTCTGATTCAGAGGGTTTGTTTGATCTTCTCCAAGGAGTAGCACTCGATGACGTCTCCTTCCTCGTAGTCATCATACTCCGCCAGCCTGATGCCGCACTCCAACCCGCTCTTCACCTCCTCGACCTCATCCTTGAACCTCCTCAGAGTGGACATCCTTCCATCAAAGACCACCTGACCATCGCGCAGGACACGGGCCTCCGCCGTGCGCAGCATCTTGCCGTCTGTTACGTAAGACCCCGCTGCCTTGCCTTTGTTCAATTTATAGATCTGCTTGATTTCCGCATGACCCAAAACAGTCTCTCTCGTCTCCGGCTCCAACAGACCCAGCATGGCGTCCTTCACTTGGTCAATCAACTCATACACGATGGAGAATATCTTCACTTGAACACCCTCACGCTTCACCGCCTTCACCGCATTCGTCTCCACCTTGACGTTGAAGCCCAATATCACGGCATCCGACGATGATGCTAACAACACGTCGTTCTCCGAGATAGGTCCTGCCGCCGCACCGATGAATTCGCACTTCACCTTGTCGCTGTGGATGTCCTCAATGGCTTTCTTGATCGCCTCCACACTCCCCTGCACATCGCCCTTCAGGAAGAGTTTCAGCACGGCTTTCTGGTCCCCTTCTCCCATCATGGCGAGCACATCCTCCATGCGCGATCTCTTCGGCGCAGCCAGACGCTGCTTGCGCAGTTCCTCGCACCTCTCATCGGAAAGTTTCCGAGCAGCGCGTTCGCTTTCCATCTCCACGAGCTCATCCCCCACATTCGGCGTCTCCAGGAATCCGGATACCTCAGCGGGCATCCCCGGCTGCACTTTCTTGATGCTCTCTCCACGGTCGTTCATCAGCGTTTTGACCTTGCCGGCGTACGGTCCGCAAATAAAGGGCATCCCCACCTTAAGGGTACCGCTCTGCACGATGACTGTAGCGGAGCTTCCCTTGCCCTGCTCCATACGCGCCTCAATGATCGAAGCCCGGCAATTCGCCTTCGGGTTCGCTCTCAATTCCAGCACCTCCGCTTGCAAGCACAGCAACTCCAGCAGGTCATCAATCCCCTGACCGGTGGCAGCAGAGACATCCACACACTCCACCTGTCCGCCGAAATCCGTGGGCACGAGTCCCTCCTCCATCAATTGCGTTCTCACACGCACGGGATCCGCCGTCGGCAGGTCGCACTTGTTGACCGCCACGATGATGGTCTTTCCCGCCGCTTTCGCGTGCATGATGGCTTCTTTCGTCTGCGGCATGATCCCGTCATTCGCCGCCACCACGAGCACCACAATATCCGTGACGTCGGCGCCCCGTGCGCGCATCTCGGTGAAGATGGCATGTCCCGGGGTGTCGATAAAGGTAATCGTGTGTTCACCGTGCTGCACGGTGTACGCCCCGATGTGTTGGGTGATGCCGCCGGCCTCACCCGCCACCACTTTGGTGCGGCGTATGTAATCCAACAGAGAAGTCTTGCCGTGGTCAACGTGCCCCATCACGGTGATGATGGGCGTGCGCACCTTCAGCACATCCTCCGGCTCCGCTTCCGGCGCCACAGCCTCCGGCTCCTTCACGACCTCCGTGGGCGCTTTGACTCCGGCTCCTTTTTCGCGCTTCACTCGCTCATACACGTAGCCGTGCTTCTCACAGAGCGCCGCCACCTGGTCGCTGTCCAGCAGGGTCGAAGGATTTGCAAAGACCCCCATACGCACCAATTCCGCGATGATCTTGAAAGGCTTCATCCCCATGAGCGCAGCCAAGTCGGCCACCGCCACAGGAGCCTTCACGTTGATGGTACTTCCGGGAGCCGCCGGCTGCACCGCAGGAGCCGCCGCCGTCTTTGCCGCCGGTGGTGTACTCTCCACCCGTGGCGTCTGCACTTTCTCCGCGGCGGGAACAGCCGCCGTGTTCTGAGCGACCGGCTCTGCCGCAACAGGAGCCGGACTCGGCACCTCCGTCTGCGGAGCAGGTTTCACCGCTTTCTTCCTCTGCGGGGTGAGCAGATCCAACGCCACCCGCTGGGGCTTTGGCTTGTTGGCAGCGTCAGATTGAGGCACGGTCTGCGCCTTCTTACGCTTCCCCCCAAGCAGATCCAAAACTTCCTTCTTTGATGTCTCTCCCGGCATGTGTTCTCGTTCGTCTTTCTGGTTAGTTGTTTCTAGCGGCTTGCAAAATCTTTTCGGCTTCCTCCTCCGTGATACCGAGAGCCTCCATCAGGTCTTCCTTCTGCCCATATGCGGCAATTCCCTCCACGGTCGTAAATCCCGCCTGCACCATGGCGCTGGCCAAACTATCCGTGATGTTCAATTTCTGCGCGAGCTCACTGGCACCCTCCTGGGCCTGCGCCTCCAGTGCCGCCCGGCTGTCGTGCGCCTCGACCCGCACATCCCACCTCTCCTCCGGCGTCGAGATCAACCGCGCCGTGAGTCGCACGTTCTGCCCCTTGCGTCCCTTGGCCTTCGCCGCAGCCTTGTCGTCCTCCACGTAAACAGTCACCACGCGCGCAGCCTCATCAACATCGATACGCACCGGGTCAATCGGCGCCAGGGATTCTTTCACCATCTCTCCCTTGTCCTCGGTGTACTCCAAAATGTCAACTTTTTCGTGATTCAGTTCGTTCACCACATTCTTTACCCGCGACCCGCGGATGCCCACACACGCCCCTATCGGGTCCACATTCGCATCGTGGCTCCTCACCACCAGTTTGCTCCTGTAACCGGCCTCGCGCACAACCGTCACGATTTCCACCGAGTGCTCCGCGATCTCAATCACCTCACTCTCAAATAAACGACGCACCAAATTCGGATGGCTGCGCGACAAGATCAGCTCATTGCCCCTCGACCCATCCCTCACTTCTACCACATAGAATCTCAACTTGTCTCCCGCATTGTATTCCTCACCGGGGATGCGCTGACGACTCAGCAAAAGGCCCTCGAATTTTTCCACCTCCACAATCACATCCCCTTTGTCGTACCTCTTGACAGTACCCGT
The DNA here is from genome assembly GCA_947585525.1 of uncultured Akkermansia sp. GTDB lineage: Bacteria > Verrucomicrobiota > Verrucomicrobiia > Verrucomicrobiales > Akkermansiaceae > Akkermansia. The sequence continues at coordinate 3,736 of CANPXA010000085.1, forward strand.
TACAAGCTCCCCTACCCGATCCTTAAACGCCTCCGCCAGCATCTCTTGCTCGGCTCGACGTATCCTCTGCTGCATCGTCTGCCTCGCCGTCTGGACGGCTATCCTGCCAAAATCTTTCGGCGTCACATTGACTGACACACTATCCCCGACATTGATCTGTCTCCCGCTCTTACTCGCCACGTGCTGCGCCGTGGAGAGCTTGATCTCATTGAAGGGATCAGTCATCTGGTCATCTTCCACCACCCGCATGGTCGCCTTGATCTTCACACTCCCTTTCTGGGGTATCACTACGGCTCTCAAGTCATGGATTCTGTCCGCCCCCGGCACCATCTTCGAGTACGCCGTCAAAAACGACGCCTCCAGTGCCTGTATCACCCGCTCGCGAGTCAGGTCTTTCTCCCTCACGTAATAATCGATCAACGCTGTGATGTCTGTCGTGGCCATAGCTTTTTTCTCGTTCTCGTTCCGCCGTCCATAAAAAAAGAGCGGGCCACCGACCCGCCCCAATCTTACGTCAGACCGGAACTTGCCATCATATTACCCTCCCCTCCCCTCCTTGTCAAGACAAATTTCCTCGGAACAAAATGCCAGAAATTTGAAAGACGGCATGGCGTAACCACCAACCTTTCTAATTTCTCTTCACTTCTATTCCCGAAAATTCCGCTGCGCTTTCGCTCCGCATCTCCGCGCCGGAGGCGCGCTAACATTCAAATCGTAAATCGTAAATCGTAAATCGTAAATAGCAAACGCATTTCCTAATGCGTTTGCCCGGCTCTCTGTGCTTGCGCGGGAGGATAAGATGTGCTATGCTGAGGGCATGGGAGAAGGGCATTCAAGCTACGTGTATTATGGGAGTGATGAAGGAGCGGCGGCAGCGGCGGCGGCGGGAAAATATGCACAACTTACTGCCGGTGAAGAAGGTTGGGGGAATGAGGTGATTGATGGGTCTGTGGGGACAGTGGATGATGCCGTGTCCTGCCTGCGTCGGACGTGCGATGCCTTGCAAATGATGAGCATGTTCGGCGGCAAAAAGGTAATCTGGCTTAAAGGAGCCACCTTCATGAGCGACAGCGCAAGCGGCGCCCGCAGTGAAGCGGTACAGGGCGCTCTTGAGGAACTCGTCGATGTGATGAGTAAGATGCCTGCTGAAACTTTCCTCGTGCTGCAGGCGACAGAGATGGACAAGCGCCGCAGTTTCTTCAAAAAGATGGCTTCTGCCGCCCACATGGAAGAATTCGCCGGCATCGATATCACCCAGGAGGGTTGGGAAGCTGAGGTAGCCTCGCTCACGCTTAAGTTGGCGCAGCAGCGCGGATTGCGCTTTGACAACGCTGCCATGGATCTCTTCGTGCAAAGAGTTAACGAGGGCACCCGGCAGATCGCCAACGAACTCGACAAACTGGATGTTTACCTGGGAGAGGAACGCCGCACCGTAGAGGAGCGGGATATCGAACTCATGGTGCCCATCTCCCGTCATGGCGTCATTTTCGAAATCTCACGCGCCATTGAACGCCAAAATGCAAAACTCGCCATCCGCCTCATCAACGAGCAACTCTCCCAAGGTGAACAGGGCGTCACCATCATCCGCGCAGCCATCATTCCCACCGTGCGCAGTCGCTACTGCGCGCGTTTGCTCACCGACACGTTTCGTCTCAACGCCACCGGCGGCTACCGCTCCTTTGAGAGCGCTCTGAACCGCTTGCCCGCCCAAGCTCGCAAGCTCCTCCCCTTGAAAAAAGATGGGAGCATAAGCTGTTACGGAATCTACCAAGCCGCCCGCAGTCTCGGCAAACTCTCCCTCTCCAAGGCCAAACAACATTTGCTCGCCTGCGCCAAAGCCGACCTCCAACTCGTTTCCACCCAGCTCGATACCAAAGATGTGCTCCATAAGCTCATCATTGCTCTCACGGCCTAGGTATCGCGTCCCTCATTCTCGCTCATGTCATCGTCTTTTGATCTTCTAGTCATCGGTGGAGGCCACGCCGGGATTGAGGCAGCTCTCGCAGGCTCGCGCCTCGGAGGAAAGGTCGCCTTGCTCACGCATGATCTGGACAGTATCGGACAGATGAGCTGCAACCCCTCCGTGGGTGGTCTCGCAAAAGGTCACATCGTGCGGGAAATCGACGCACTGGGCGGCGCCATGGCTCTCAACACGGACGCCACAGCCCTCCAGTTCCGTATGCTCAATGCCTCCAAGGGACCGAGTGTCCGCGCGCCGCGTGCGCAGTGTGACAAGGCGGCTTACCGACAGCGGATGAAATGGGTTGTGGAGACGACTCCCGGATTGCAGCTCTTGCAAGGCGACGCGACGGAGTTGCTCGTGGAAGACGGTTGCATCCGTGGCGCTCGCACTTCGTGGGGTCAGGTTGTCAATGCCCGGCGCGTTGTCCTCTGCAGCGGGACGTTCATGGGAGGTTTCCTCCACGTAGGGAAGCAGCACCTGCCCGGAGGACGCTTGGGCGCCGCCGCCAGCAGCATCTCCTCCTCCCTCGCCAAACACGGCTTTCCCCTCGCTCGCTTCAAAACAGGCACCTCGCCTCGCATCAAGGGCAGCACCATCGATTTTTCTTCGCTTGAGTTGCAACCCGGTGACTCTCCCCCTCCTCTTTTCAGCCGTCGCTCCCGACGCGAACTCCTGCGCTCGAATCAACCCCACTGCACTCTCAATTTCCTCGCTGAGGCGGACTTTGTCCCGGAACAACTCCCTTGTGCCATCACGTGGACGCACCAGGGCACTCACGACATCATCCGCGAAAATCTCCACCTCAGCCCACTCTACTCGGGCATTATTCACGGGGTCGGTCCCCGCTATTGCCCCAGCATTGAAGACAAGGTGGTCCGTTTCGCCGATAAATCCCGTCATCAAATTTTTATCGAACCGGAGGGGAGAAGCACCGATGAATACTACCTCAACGGGCTTTCCACCAGCCTCCCCTCTTCCGTGCAAGAGCTCATCGTCCACAGCATCCCGGGTCTTGAACACGCTCAAATCATCCGCCCGGGTTATGCCGTCGAGTACGACTTTGTCCCCCCCACGGAACTCCTCGCCACCCTCGAAACCAAACGCATCCGCGGTCTCTACTTCGCCGGACAAATCAACGGCACCAGCGGCTACGAAGAGGCCGCCGGACAAGGGCTCCTCGCCGGAGCCAATGCCCTGCTCTCCCTGCGCGGCATGGAGCCCCTTGTCCTGCGCCGGGATGAAGCCTACCTCGGCGTCATGGTGGACGACCTGATCACACGCGGCACCGATGAACCGTACCGTATGTTCACGAGCAGAGCCGAAATGCGCCTGCTCCTGCGTCAGGACAATGCGGACCTGCGGCTCACTCCCATCGCGGCACGTCTCGGTCTGGTGAGTGAGCAAACCGGCGCAGAGGCGGAGGAGCGCGCCCGCGCCATTGAGAAAGGCATCTCTTTCTGCAAGGAGACAAAATGGGAGGGAGTCAATCTTGAGCTCTGGCTCCGGCGTCCGGAGAACTCCCTCTCCGACCTGCCTCAGGAGCTCCTCCCTCACTCTGAGGATCGAGAACTCTGGGATGCGGTCGCCACAGAAATCATCTACGAGGGACACATCCACCGTATGCGCTTGGCTGCAGACCGGATGCGCAAGCAGGAACATCGTAAAATCCCCTCCTCCATCGACTACAACGCCATCCCTGCTCTCAAAACCGAGGCTCGCCAACGCCTCTCCCAAATACGCCCCGCAACCATCGGTCAGGCCTCCCGCATCCCCGGCATCACG
>CANPXA010000086.1 GCA_947585525.1 uncultured Akkermansia sp.
GCAGGGTTCTCAAAAATGCTCATGGGCGGGATTCTACCACCCCTCTCCCCACTTGACAAGTTTTGCGTACAACCCCGCAGGGCAAACGCATTAAGAAATGCGTTTGCCATGTACGATTTACAAGACGCTCGACGGTCCCGTGTAGGGCGCACGCGAAGCGGGCGGTAAGTGCGGTTGGACAAAATGCGTGAGCATTTTGCCCAGAGGGCGCTGAGACAGGGTGGTGCCGAAGCGTCAATTTACGATGTACGATTTGTTGATAATGTGCGCATTGCGCAATTTTTTCGAGTCGTCAACGTGTGCGGATGAGTTCGCTAGATCCATCATCATGATGGTCGTTTGTTGTCACGATTTTTGATGCGCACCAACTGTGATATCAGTCAAAAAGAGCATTTTCTCCGTTGATGGGCTTCTCTCAAATGCGGTTGCCCCGGACGATGGTATCAGCCCATAAGGGCATTCTCTCTGTGCTGCTCGTTGCCGAAGCTCCCGATATTTTTCCGTTTTTCCGGCGTCCTTTTTTACTCGGTCACTTTTTGGAGAATCTTCTCATCCTTGACGTAGCCCTTCGGAGCCGGGGCGCTCGGAGTGGCATCGGTCGCAAAGTGTCCGGCTGTGATGCTTGAGGCGGAGGTATTCTCCACACTCACCCCATTCGTCCCTGCACCGTCATCCGGCAGGGCCTCGCCCACCAGCATATCGCCCAGCCAAACGTAGAAACCGGTCGGCACATTCCGGTCGGCTGCCCCGGGATGCCACACCACGCGCACCGCTCCCTCCGCATTCGACATATCCTCGGAGATGAGCACGGTCTCATCGTTCCACTTGAGATAGGATTCCGTGATGGTCAGCTTACCGGAGTGCGTTCCGTTGCCGATGGAAAGGACGAGACCTTTCTCTACCTCCCAGCCTCCCTTCTCCCCGTCTCCCACCTTCGGCGTCAGCGATACAGCAAAACCATTCCCCGTGGAAGACCCCTCGGGCCAGGGTGCCACGAGTTTTCCGCCGGTTGCGATGGTGAGTTCGTCCTTCGCCAAAGTGACTCCCTCCTTGACGCTTGCCGCCTCATACACATCGGTGGCAGAATTGTCGAACTTTGCCGTGGCCTTGCGAGGAAGTCCGGCAGAGCGACCCGCCAGACCGAGCGTCTGAGCCACACGTCCGGCGATGATGATGTCTCCCTGGCGCGTGGGATGCAACTGATCCTCCGCGTTGAAGAAAGTGTCGTACCCTTTCCAGCGTTTTTCCGTCTCCGCCACATCCACGAGACCGTTGTTCACATCCGCCACCTTCACCTTTTTGCTTTTCGCCCAGGCGGCGAGCTTTTTGTTGAAGTTCTCATGCACGAGCCCGTAGTCTTTGCTCGGTTCGCCGCGCGGAATGTTACCCCAGGTCGGCATCGTGAGTACGACGATGCGCGCTTTCTTGTTCACCTTACGTATGGCATCCACGATGACGCTCAGGTCGCCCTTTCCTTTGTCCAGCATGTCCGATGCCACCTTATCCACACTGTTCGCCAACCCAGCATTCCAGTGATCGCTCAGCAGATCATTCGTTCCCAGCAGGATAAAACAGGTGTCCGGAACCTCCCCCTTCAGCGTGCGTGGTCCGTCGTAACTTTTGTCCAGCCCCAGCCAGTCAAAGATATCCGTCCCATCCAGTCGCGGTGAATTATGGTTGCGTCCGGAGGTCTCATACGATCGTTGCGAACTCATCGCCGCGTGAACATTCGTAAACGGCACGCCCATGTACTCCGTACCCGGCTCTTCTCCTCCCGACTTGTTTCCTGTCTCGATTCCCACGGCCTCGTACGCTATCCCGTTATCGACAAAAATCTTGTGCAAAACCCACCGGTACGACGGCGCCCCGAAGCCGTGCGTGATCGAATCTCCTATGAACATCACTTTCCCCAGCTCGGACGGAGCTTTCTTCGCGGATGCCGCTTTCTTCGGGTGCGCCGCCGTGCACATTGAAGCAGCCCCGAACACACACGCTGCCAACAAAGTCGTCAAATGAGTGAATCTCATGGCTCGCAATATACCCGTTTCACGAAGGTGACGCAAGAAAAAAACTACCTCTTCATCCGTCCCACTCTTCATCCACACCCGTCCCAAGAAAAACGCGCTTCCAACAGGCGGTCATCGGTGAGTGATGTAACATAACTCATTGGTTATGTACGATGGACGATGTACGATGTACGATGAAAGCAAAGCCGGAGAGACGGCATGACATCATTCCGGACGCTTTCTAGCCAACAATCTGCCTACGATTTTCTCCGTCACCTCCGCATATCCCGCGCGTAGCGCGCTAACATCCAAATCGTAAATCGTAATTCGTAAATCGTAAATGGGCGAGCTCCGTTCGCCTCCGTCTGTTGGAAACGCGTTTTTCTTGGGACACGTGTGACGTACCTGAATATGACAAAAGAACTTTCTTCCATCGACGAGTTGTTAGAGGTACAGTGGGATCCCTATGAAACAAAAATCCATTACATTCCGCTGCACTCAGGCACAATTCGATCGGATGCAGCAGAATTTGCAGACTCAAAACGATATCAATCGTTCATCTGTCCTCTCCGCCGCGCTCGAGGAATTTCTCGATTTTATCGAGTCTTCCATCGAGGCCGAAGCCGACCTCTTCACTCTTGTGGATCTCGTCAACAACGTAGGAGACAGAACGTCCTTCTGTTCGCAGGCAAAATAAACCTGCCACGTTACTCACCGAGGACAGAAGCCAGAGCAGAGGCTACGGCACTGAAAGCGGCCGCCACTTGCGACTTACCGGGATCTTGCAAAGCGATGGGTTCGCCCTTATCCCCGGCGGCGCGCGTGTCAATGTCCAGAGGGATCTTGCCGAGCAGGGGCACACCGAGCTTTTGCGCCTCGGCTTCTCCTCCGCCTTCGCCAAAAATGTGGTACACCAGACCATCGCTTGGACACACGAAGTAGCTCATGTTTTCAATGATGCCGAGGATAGGGGTGTTCACACGGTTGAAGAGACCCACGGCCTTACGCGCATCAATGAGAGCAACTTCCTGCGGAGTCGTCACAATGACGGCGCCCGCAAGATCGACGGTCTGCACGATGGTGAGTTGGATATCCCCCGTTCCCGGAGGCAGGTCAAGGATGAGAAAGTCCAAACCGCCCCACTCCACATCCCTCAAGAATTGCTGGACATAACGCGTGGCGAGAGGACCACGCACGGCCACGGGTGCATCCTCATCCACCAACAGTCCCATGGAGAGGAGCTTAATGCCCGCTACCTCCACCGGTAAAAATTGCTCCTTGTCCGAACAACCCGGACGCTCCTTCGTCCCAAACATGAGCGCCATGGAGGGACCGTAAATGTCCAGATCCAACAACCCCGTACGATAGCCGAGGCGCGAGAGAGCCACTGCCAAGTTCGCGGAAACGGTGCTCTTGCCGACGCCACCCTTCCCGGAGGCGACGGCGATGACGTGCTTCACGCCCGGGACGGAAGATTTCCATGCGGCGGGATCATCATTGGCGGCCGGGTTCTTTTTCGGTTGCGGGGCATGGTGTTCAATGTTGACGTCCAGTTTGGAGACTCCGGGCAATTCCTTCACCGTCCCCATCACACTCTCGTATATATACCGCGGCACGTCAGAGTTTGCACTCTCCACCACGAGGTCAATAACCACGGCTCCCTCGTCGCTCACCTGCACGTTTTTCACAAGACCGAAGGAAACGATGTCCCGAGAAAACCCGGGATATTTCACGGTCGTAAGAGCGGCACGCACGAGCGCCGGAGTCAAGGTCGGTGTATCAGTCATAGGTCCTTCAATTTTTTGATGATTCAGAAAACCATTTCCACGGCATCAGCACGCCCTCCACGCAAAAAACCACCCCCGTGCAACATGCGCGAAATACGTGCACCGCCGGGTGCAGCACACGGTGCAACGTCCCCCAGCAATCGTACAGTATGCTCAACAGGACGATGCCCGCGATGCTGTAAAACTTCACGTCAATCCCCATGTGCCACTTGATATCGACGAGCTCCAGCCCCATCTCCGTACACAGAGCCAGTCCAACAAAGCCTACCAGCAGGAAAGCCGTCAACTTGAGCACGGGAAAACGCTCGATGAGTCCAATGCACCAACCGGCCACCACCCGCAACGCCGCAATACCAATGAACACGCCGACGCAAACCACCCAAATGTGGAGATTCTCCGGAATCTCGCGCACGCCGTTGACCATGCCGACCGCCGCCACCACGTTGTCCAGCGAGAGGGAAAGATCCATGAGTTCAATGCTGCAGACGGTGGCGAGAAACCCCTTGCCGACCGTGCGCCCGGCAAGGTCGGAATTCTTTTTCTGAGCGGGATGCAGCTGCAGGTGCACGGCAGCCAGATAGATCAGGTAGAGAGCACCGAACCACTTCACCCATTCATTGTGCATGAGCCATGCCACCAACGCCAACGCCATGCCGCGGAAGAGATATGCGCCCAACAACCCCCACCTCAGAGCGGCTTTCTGCTGATGTTTGGGCAAGTGCGATGCCATAGCCGCTATGCCCAGTGCGTTGTCCACCGACAGCAACCCCTCTATCAGGATAAGCCCCACAATCACCTTCCCGCTCGCACTCAAAAAGGCGGGCAGATTCTCAACCCCCATCCCCATCATCAGCGTATCCACACTCGGCATGCCGCGCATTGTAGCACATCTCAACATAATCTGCAAGCCGCACTTGCGGCACAGAACGAGCTGTGCTATAATGCGCGCGATTCCGCGTGTCATGAAGAAACTACCACAATTGAATCGACCGGGCTACTTTGGGGAATACGGCGGACGCTACGTGCCGGAGACACTGATGCCTCCGCTGTTGGAGGTAGAGAATGCGCTTACGGATATTTTGCCGAGCGCGGAGTACCAATCAAGGCTCAGCGAACTGCTGGCGGAATACTGCGGACGCCCGACGCCCATCACCTTCTGCGATCGCCTCTCCAAAGAACTCGGTATCGAGCTTTATTTGAAGCGCGAAGATCTGCTGCATACGGGTGCGCATAAAATCAACAACGCGCTGGGACAGGCGCTGCTTGCTCAGATGATGGGCAAGACGCACGTGATTGCCGAAACCGGGGCGGGGCAGCACGGCGTGGCCACTGCCACCGCTGCCGCGAAGTTCGGTCTGAAGTGCACCATCTTCATGGGGGCGAAGGATGTGGAACGTCAGGCTCCGAACGTGCAGCGCATGAAGCTGCTCGGCGCCCAGGTGGTGGCGGTTCAAAGCGGCTCGTGCACACTTAAGGATGCCATCAACGAGGCCTTGCGGTACTGGATTTCGCACCAGGCGGACACCATGTATGTCTTTGGCACGGCGGCAGGACCGCATCCCTTCCCCACGCTGGTGCGTGAGTTACAGAAAGTGATCGGCACTGAGGCGCGCCAACAGATGATATCCCGGACGGGTGGTCTGCCGGATGCGGTGGTGGCCTGCGTGGGTGGTGGATCGAACGCCATCGGTATGCTGTACCCCTTCGTTCAGGACGAACCCGTGAAACTCTACGGCGTGGAGGCCGGCGGAACGGGTGAACCCGGCTGCGCCAACTCCGCCTCCATCAACCTCGGGACACCCGGTGTGCTGCACGGCGCACGGATGAATTTGTTGCAAGATTCTCACGGGCAAATCCAGGAATCCTCCTCAATTTCTGCCGGACTCGATTACCCGGGCGTTGGACCTGAGCACGTGTACCTGCATGAGATTGGTCGCGTGCGTTACGTTGTGGCGCACGATCACGAAGCGCTCACCGCCTTCCGCAGACTTTCCGAGGCAGAGGGGATCATTCCGGCTCTGGAAAGCTCACACGCCCTGGCGTGGGTTTTTGCCCATGCCAAGGATTTCGCCGCCGGCAGCAAGGTGCTGGTGAATCTCTCCGGTCGGGGCGACAAAGACCTCGCTCACGCCCTGCACTTCATCAAACTTGATTGATTTTCCCCATGAAAGAGACCATTCTTGCAGCCAATAAGAGCGGGCGGTGCGCCGTCATCCCATTTATCACCGCCGGTTTCCCCTCCCGGGACACCTTCTGGGAAACCCTGACTCAGGTGGACGCCGCCGGAGCGGATATCATCGAAATCGGCATCCCCTTCTCCGACCCCGTTGCCGACGGACCGGTGATTGAGGATATCAGCCGACAGGTGCTTGCGCAGGGCATGACGCTCGACTGGGTTATCGACGGCTTGCGTGCCCGAAAGGGAGCTTTCCGCGCTCGATTGGTACTCATGGGTTACATGAACCCCTTTGTCCAATACGGTTTGGAACGTTTGTCCGCCGATTGCTCCGCCGTGGGTGTGAGCGGTTTCATTGTGCCGGATCTTCCGCTGGAAGAAACCCCTGAATTCCGGGAAGCCATCGCCCCCTACGGTCTCACTCTCATTACCCTTGTCGGTCCCAACACGACGACCGAGCGTATGAAACAGTACGCTCCCTTCTCGAAGGAGTACGTGTATGTGGTCTCTGTCCTCGGCACCACCGGTGGAGTGAACAAACACGTCGAGGCCGTGGCCGACACGATTCGTCGCGCACGTTCCGTCTTTGACGTCCCGCTCGCGCTCGGCTTCGGTCTGTGTGTCCCGGAGCAGCTTGACGCTCTTCCACCCGATGCTCGTCCCGATGCCGCCGTCATCGGCACCGCCCTCCTCCGACACATCGGGAACGGTGGCTCGCCCGCCTCATTCCTGGCTCCCTGGGTCAGATCAAATTCACATCCGTCCCAAGAATAACGCGATCACAACGCGCGGTTATCATGATGACGGTTCTCAAGAAGTCTTCTCGTTCGTCCAATTCGCGGCGTAGCCGCCGAACTCCCATATCTAGCACCTCTAAAAACTCGTTTTTTAGATAGCGGGCAATCGATGGTGCGTATCCTCTCGGGCATTTTTCCCACTTTTCCTCCTCAAAATCTTCCCATTTTCCCCTATTTTTCCTTTTTTTTGACTCCTTTCTCCTCAACTTTTTTTCTCTCGTTTTTCACCCTGGTAGTTTTTAGAGGTGGCAATATCGTAATTCGTAATTCGTAATTCGTAATTCGTAATTCGTAATTCGTAACTCGTAATTCGTAAATGGGCGAGCTCCGCTCGCCTCTGTCTATTAAGCATCGCTTTTTCTTGGGACGGATGTGGCTCATGCCCCGGTCTCACATAAAATTATAAGCATCGACATCGAGGGTGACGGTGATGTCCTCACCGGGTGCGAGGCGTTTAATTTCCGCTGAGACGATATCGGCGATGGTCCGGGCACGGGGAGCCTTGAGAACGCATTGGAAGCGGAATTGACCGTAGGCTTTGGCGATGGGGGCAGGCATGGGATCGCTGATCTCAACTTCTGCCGGAAGAACGGAGAGGAGGCGTTTGTGGAGGGTCTCCGCGGCGAAGGATGCCATGTCCTCTTGCGTCGA
>CANPXA010000087.1 GCA_947585525.1 uncultured Akkermansia sp.
CAATTTTTCGGTGGTACTTCCCTGCTCATTTTAGTGGGCGTGCTGCTCGACATGATGCGCCAAGTGGAAGCCACCCTCCTGCAGAAAAATTATGATGGTTTCATGAAGAAGGGACGTCTGCGCGGACGTTACTCACACCTCCAGGGAACCGGTTCTCCCGCTGAGAGCAAAGGCATTGTCATCCTCTGGGTTCTCATTGCCCTCGCTGTTCTCGCCTGCATGATCATCATCATGCCCTAAGTGCAACGGCGCCGGGTGCCTAAAGGCGCCTGTTTACGATTTTCGATTTACGATGTGGGGAATTCGCGCGCTGAAGGCGCGTGGGAGCGCAGCGGAATTTTTAAGCAACGCGTATCGTTTGTGAGAAAGCGGCGGGAGTTATGCTAAGCCGTCTTGCTGGCTTTGCGACATTGACGCTTCGGCACCCCACTGCCTCAGCGCCCTGCGGGCAAAAGCTGTGCTTTTGTCCAATCCCCCTCCGAACCCTCGGGGGCTTTGTCCATCGTCCATCGTCCATCGTCCATCGTCCATGAATTGATTTACGATTTGGGAAATTCCGCGCCGGTGGCACGCTTGAGCTCGCGGGAGATGTAGGGCGCCGTGGGAGCGATGGGAGAGGAAGCCAATTGGAGGACGGTCCCCTGGGCGACGATAGAGCCACCGGCATCTCCGGCGCCGGGCCCCATATCAATCACATAATCAGCTTCACCGATCAGTTCGAGATTATGCTCGATGACGACAACGGTGTTGCCAAGTTCAACGAGACGTCGCAAGACTTGGACGAGGAGGGAAACGTCGTGAGGATGCAGACCTATGGTAGGTTCCTCAATCAGGTAGAGATCCTGAGGGAGAGAGCGACCGAAACGGATAGCGTTCATGGAGGCGCGGCGACCCTTGATGAGCTCGGCTACGAGTTTGATCCGTTGAGACTCACCACCGGAGAGCGTGTTGCTCGCTTGACCCAAAGTGAGGTAACCGAGTCCCGTGTCACAGAGGAGGCGGAGAGGTTCGGCGAGTTTGGGAAGGCGAGCGAAGAAGTCGGCAGCTTGCTCCATGTTCATCCTGAGGATTTCGGCTATATTTTTTTCGTTGTAGCGCACCTGTAGAGTGCGTGTGTTGTAACGGGCGCCGTGGCAGGTTTCACAGGGGACCACGCAGGGAGGCAGGAAATTCATCTCACGTCGCACATAACCGGTTCCCTTGCATTCCGGACAGCACCCGGCAGACGTGTTGAACGAAAAGCGTCCCACATCAAAACCGAGACGGCGGGCATCGGCACTGAGGGAGAAAAGGCGCCGAATTTCATCGAAAATGCCGATGTAGGTGGCAGGCGTGGAACGAGGTGTTTTTCCCAGTGGACTTTGATCCACTTTGTAAACAGCTCGGAAACTGTCCAAGCCCTTGGCGCGACGCCATACCTTCTGCACCGCGTGGTCGCCCAAGGCATGGGCAACTGCGCTGCTCAACGTTTCCGTGATAAGAGAAGTCTTCCCGGCTCCGGAGGGGCCGGTCACCACGGTAAAACGTCCTTTCGGTACACGCAGCGTGACATTCTTCAGGTTGTGCAAAGAACAACCGCTCACCTCAAGCCAATCGACATCGTCCATGGGCAGCCAGGAACCACAGGATGGATATTTCCTGCCCTGCAAAAGGGCGCGTCCGGTCAAAGAGCGAGGCTCCTTCATCAGCTTCTTCAGATCTCCCTGCACCACAATGTTTCCCCCGCGAATTCCCGCGCCGGGACCGAGATCGATGATGTGGTCTGCGCGGCGAATGGTATCCTCATCGTGTTCCACGACAAGGAGAGTGTTGCCTCGTTTTTTGAGAGAATCGAGGGTATGGAGAAGCGTCTCATTGTCACGCGGGTGGAGACCGATCGTGGGTTCATCCAACACGTAGAGGACTCCGCGGAGATTGGAACCCAGTTGAGCCGCCAGGCGAATGCGCTGGATCTCTCCACCGGAAAGCGTAGTGGCGGCGCGATCCATGGAGAGGTAGCTCAGACCGACTTCCCGGAGGAAGAGCAAGCGGGGCATAATCTCGGCTATCACGTTGCGCGCAATTTGGGCGTCTCTCCCTTTGAAACGCCAAGAGCGCACCGTCTGCAGAGCGCTCGCTGCATCCATTTGCCCCACTTCGGCTATATTTTTGCCAAAGAGAGTGACCCCGAGAGCGAAGGGGTTGAGACGGAGACCTGAGCATACAGGGCAGGTGCAAGTAGGATCGCCCTTGGAAACGGCTTGCTCAATTTCCAAATCGTAGTGCAGTTCTTTTTCAAGTTCGCTGGTACGGGAATCCTCGTCCTTGCCGTTGCGCGCGCTGTGTTTGCCGCGCACGAAACCGTGTCCCAGACACGTGGGACACCAGCCCCGCGGCGAGTTGAATGAGAAAGAGGAAGGCTCCGGCTCCGGAAAGGATTCTCCGCAACGCGGACACGTGAGGCGCACACTCAGCAAGGTAGCCTTGCTCAGTGAGCGATTACCGATGAGTCGCAAAGAGCCATCACCCATTTCCAGAGCGCGGTCGGAACACTCGCGGAGAGCATCGGTATCAGACAACTCATCGTTCATCCATAGCTTGCCGCGCCGCACACTAATCTCAGCTAGAACAACATCCACATCGTGATTGGTGTATCGATCCAACGGGGTGAATTCATCCGGCGTGACAAGTTTGCCATCCACCACGAGGAAGGGGTATTTCTTTTTAGCGGCCCAGCGTGCCAGATCGGCGTAGTGTCCCTTGCGATTACGCACCACGGGGGCCGCTATCAGGAGGGACTTGGGATGAGATTTGACAGCCTGCCGGACATCGGAAAAGATTTCGGAGGGGGAACGGCGAGCAACCTCCACGCCGCAGTGAGGGCAGTGCGGCGTTCCTAACTTGGCGTAGAGGAGGCGCAAGAATTGCCAAATTTCCGTCACCGTTCCCACTGTTGATTTACTTCCGCCGCGGGAGCGATTCTGCTCAATGGCGACCGTGGGGGGCAAACCCGTCAACGAATCTATATCCGGCGTCTCCATTTGATCCGTGAATTGTCGGGCGTAGGGGCTCATCACGTCCATGAAGCGCTTCTGACCTTCCGCGAAGATAATATCGAAAGCGAGTGTACTTTTGCCACTGCCGGAGAGACCGGTAACCACGGTCATTTCATGCAACGGTATATCGACGTTAATGTCTTTAAGGTAATGCTGACGAGCCCCTCGAAGTTGCATCACGTTTCTCGTTCCCTGAATCGGTGAGGTGATTTTTTGACGCAGATGATCCACCGGCGAATGGGAGAGCAAAGCAGCCAGGTACTTGCCGGTGTGTCCACGCGGACACCGGGCAACTTTCTCCGGAGTACCGCAACCGATCACCTCTCCACCATGTCTTCCGCCTTCCGGACCGAGATCGATGATGTAATCGGCACTCTTGATGATGTCGGGATTATGCTCGATGACGAGGAGTGAATGTCCCTCCTCGACGAGTCGGTTGAAGACACGCAGCAGCACCTCCAGATCCGAAAAGTGGAGTCCCGTACTGGGTTCATCCAAGATGAGGAGGTTCCCCTTGCCCTCGGTTTGCACAGCCATCGAATCGGCCAGGATACGTGCCAGCTTGAGTCGTTGATTTTCGCCGCCGGAAAGCGAATGGAGAGGCTGCCCCAAAGTGAGGTGTCCGAGTCCGACTTCCCGGAGCAATCGGAGCCCCTGCAGGATGCGGTTGGCGTGCGCATTTTTCTCCTCGGAGAAGAAAACAAGGGCGCTTTGCACATCCATGGCGAGCAACTGCGCCATATTCAGCCCACGGTGAGTGATGGAAAGGGCCTGCTGAGTGTAGCGAGTACCGTGGCAGAGAGAGCACGGAACAAAGATGTCGGAGAGGAATTGCATCTCCACCTTTTCCATACCGAGACCGGAACAGCGGGGACAGCGGCCCTCGCCGCTGTTGAAGGAGAAATAGCCGGGTTTGAGACCGCGAGCTTGGGCGATGGGTTCCTGCACGTAGAGCCCGCGTATCTCGTCAAATATCTTCATGTAGAGTGCAGGGGTACTTCGAGGGGTACGCACAATGGGGCTCTGATCCACCAACACCACATCGTTGACCTGCTTCAACCCGCTGATTGATCTGACCTTCAACTTCTCCTCATCATCCAAGGCATCCGGGTGGACGCTTCCGTAGAGCACTTGACAGGCAAGAGTACTTTTACCACTACCGGAGACGCCGGTGAGACAGGTGAAAACGCCCAATGGGATATCCACGTCCAGACCGTGCAAATTATGACATTCGGCGCCGCGTATCCTGATATATTGAGAAGGCTTACGGCGACGATCAGGGACGGGGAGCGCGCGTTTTCCACAGAGGAACTGTCCTGTAAGAGACCGGGGGGCTTGATCTATTTTTTCGGGGGAACCGGCAAACACGAGTTCACCACCGGCGGAGCCGCTTCCGGGGCCAAGATCGACAATGTAGTCCGCTTGACGCATCACCGTTTCATCATGTTCCACCACAACGAGCGTGTTGCCATGATGAACCAGGCTGCGCATAGCGGAAACCAATCTCTCCGTATCCCGCAGGTGAAGTCCGACCGTCGGCTCATCTAGCACGAAAAGCGTCTCCGTGAGCGAAGCGCCCAAGCATGCCGTGAGACTCACACGCTCAATCTCTCCTCCGGAGAGGGTGCGGGTGAGACGGGATGCCGTCAGGTAAGACAAGCCGACTTCGCACAGATAGGAGACCCTGCTGCGCAGTTCCTCGGCAGCCTGCTGCAAGGAGAGATTTTTCCTCGCCTTCTTCATCACATGCTGATCCAGCCAGCGTAACAAGTCACCCATCTGCATATCCTGGACCTGAGGCACCGTGCAGTTCTCGATGGTGAAAGCCAGAGCCTCCGGACGCAACCTTCCGCCCCTGCACTCCGGACAGACACTGTAGATGCGGTAGTATGCGAGAAAAACACGTACCGTGAGTTTGTGGGCATGCTTTTCCATGTCCTCAAAAATCCCTTTGTAACCGTACCAGAGGTCACGCTCGACAGCTTTCCATGCATCCATATCACCGCAATTGCCGTACAGTACCCACTCGCGCTCCTTTTTCGTGAGCTTATTCCACGGCACATCCATACGAACCGCTTTGCAACGACGGTTAACCCGCTCAAAATCGTGGAAACAAGCGGAAAGCGTGGGAGAGGACAGCATTTTAAGCGCTCCGTCGCGGATGCTAAGTTCCGGGATAATGCCGCGGCTGTAATCATAAGTAATCGAGCGACCGTATCCTTTGCAAGCGGGACAGGCACCCAGCGGGGAATTGCCGCTAAAGAGCTCCGGTTGGGGTTCCAACAGAGGGTACCAATCAGCATGCCTCTCATCCGGCTTCATCCAATGACCATCGTCTGAGCGGCGCGATAAATAAACGGTATTCTGTCCCAGATGGAAAGCGTTCTCAATACCCTCCATGAGACGATGGCGATTTTCCTTGGAAATTTTCAAACGATCAGATACAACGATCCATGGATTCGTCCCCAGTTGTTTCTCCTTAACCTCCTCTAGGCGGAGAATTTCGTCGTTCACCATGGCACGCAGAAAGCCTTGGGCTACGAGAGCTGAGCGCGTTTCTTCAAATCCATTGACGGGTTCTACCGCGAAACCGACAGCTACCTCCTGACCATCGTAGAGCTTCACGTATTGATCTGTCAGACCGCGTGGAGTTTCAGGGCGGATCTCCTTGCCATCTGCGTCATGTCCCACAGCGAGGTGCGAAAAGATTATCTTGAGATACTCGTTGATTCCGGTCATGGTACCAACGGTGGAGCGAGAATTTTTGATTGAATTTCTCTGACCCAAAGCAATCGCGGGAGGAACGTGGTCCACGCTTTCCACCGCCGGGCGATCCATACGATCCATGAACTGGCGCACGTAGGGCGAAAATGTTTCCACGTACCTCCTTTGTCCCTCTGCATAAAGAGTGGAGATAGCCAATGAACTCTTCCCGCTGCCGCTCGGTCCCGTCACCACAGTCATCTGTCCCAGCGGTATCTTTACGTCGATGTTTTTCAGGTTGTGTTCCCTCGCTCCACGGATGCAAATCCACTCATGATCACTTTCCTTCATGCACCCCATTGTATCGCTTTTTTCCCGCTCGGGGAAGTCCAAATGGAGCCGGGGGTACCGGAGGGTGCCCATTTACGATTTACGACATACGATTTACGATTTAGACGTTCGCGCGCCGGAGGCGCGGAGATGCGGAGCGAGAGCAGAGGTAGTAGAGCAAATCATGGGTGATTCCTAGTTAGAAAGCGGCGGAGGCGGAGTACCAGGCGACAGACGGAGCATATTTATGATTTCGATTTACGTTTGCGATCCATGGTCCAGGGCAAATGCATTTGAGAGAAGCTCATCAACGGAGAGAATGCTCTTATTGATTGATATAACCGTTTATATGTATCAAAAATCATGACAACAAACGGTCATCATGATGATGATTCTTAAGAAGCCTTCTCGTTCGTCAAATTCGCGGCGTAGCCGCCGAACTCCTCACATCGTAAATCGTACATCGTACACGGCAAACGCATTTCCAAATGCGTTTGCCGTGGGGGAGCGTGTCAAAAACTCTTGACAGGGACAGATTCTTGTCTATAGAATGCAGAGTGGGTATGAAGTTGAGCTATGTACCAGTTTTAGGAATTTTTCTACTTGCGTCAAGTATCTTGGCACAGGAAGCGGGTGGGGTAGCTCCCAGTGATGAGGGGGAGAGAAAAGAAAGTGGCGAAAATCCGAGCGTTGAGGAACTTTGTAAACTTCTGGTGCGAGAGAGTCAGGAGATCGTGACGATGCTCAATTCCGTGTCGGACCAGGCCGGGGCGGATCACATTGCTCCAAAACTGGGGAAAATGCTGGACGTGATGGACTCACAGCTTCAAACCCTCTCGAAACTACCTTCGGCCGGACATGAGAATATGCAGGCGATCAAGGTGCACATGAGCAGCCTCACTCACATCTCGCAAAACTGTCTCTCGGCTATTCGCCGCTTGACAAGTGTGGGGGCATACGGGAGTGATGCGCTCATGGAGGTGCTGGAGCGCTACAACATGGGGGAAAAGGATTCGGAACGGCTTCAACCGGAAGATCTACCACACACGCAACTTTACAACGAACTTGCGGACAGCTTAGGAGATGCGCTTTTTGTTTTACGCAAGATACGCAACGAGGCCGATGCGCGGGACGCTGTTTTGAGTGTACAGGATTTACTGGAGAAGATTGAACGCACGCACTATATGCTCACGCAGCTCGCGCCGCCGCTCACTACCGAGCAAGAAGAGATGCTGCTTCCGGCACGTGACAGAATGCGCACCATCTGCACTGAGCT
>CANPXA010000088.1 GCA_947585525.1 uncultured Akkermansia sp.
GATGCAGCAGCTTCAGTAATCCCTGTTCAGCAGGTAATCATTGATGTCCAAGAGAACCTCCCGCTCCCGTTCACCAAAGACCTCCAGAGCTTGCCGTGCAGAGGTCGTCAGGGCTCGGGCTTCCTCCTTTGCTTTCTCCAACCCCACCAGAGAGCAATACGTGGCTTTTTTGTCCCGGACGTCTTTCCCGATGCTCTTGCCGAGAACCTCCGGACTGGAAGTCACGTCCAATATGTCATCGATGAGCTGGAACGCGAGCCCGAGATCGCGACCGTAGCGGCTGAGAGCGTCCAACTGCAGGGAGGAACAGGCGGCGCTCATCCCCCCCAAGCGAACAGAAGCCATGATGAGAGCGGCTGTTTTGCCGAGGTGGATGGAGCGGATCTCTTCCAAGGAGAGAGTGCGCCCCTCACCTTCCAGGTCGAGGGCTTGCCCTCCGACGAGATGGAGACTGCCGGTGAGATTTGCCAGCTCTCGCACGTAGTCTTTGGCGGAATAAACGGAGTTTTCCGGCACTCCGGAAAGAATGCGGAAGGCTTCTGTGAGAAGGGCATCCCCGGCGAGTACCGCCATCCCCTCGCCGAATACCTTATGGTTGGTCGGTTTGCCTCGCCGCAAGTCATCGTTGTCCATACACGGCAGGTCATCGTGGATGAGGGTGTAGGTGTGCAGCGTTTCCAATGCGCAGGCGGCATCCAAAGCGTCCTCAGACTTCCCTCCGCAGGCCTTTGCCGCCTCTGTGCAGAGCAGGGGACGTATCCTCTTCCCTCCGGCGAAGATGCTGTAACGCATGGAGCGGTGCAGGATGGGACAGGGAGCTTCATTTTCCTTCGGCAAGAGTTCCCCGAGTCTCTTTTCCACCAGGGCTGACGTGGCGCGTATGAGGGAAGGAATGTCCATGACAACTCAGCGGATGAGGAGTTCGGCTATCTGGACGGCATTCAGGGCGGCGCCCTTGCGCACTTGGTCGCCAACCACCCAGAGGTTCAGGGCGTTGGGTACGGCGAGGTCCTTGCGGATGCGCCCTACGTAGCAGGTGTCTCCGTTGGTGGAATCCAGCGGGGTAGGCCACACTCCGTGAGCCGGATCGTCCATGAGTGCCACCCCGGGCATACCATCGTAGCAGGCTCTCGCCGTGTCAACGTCCACGGGCTTTTCGAATTGCGCCACGCAGGAGATCGAGTGACTGCGGTACACGGGAACACGTACGCAAGTGCAGGTGACTTGCAGCTCCGGTAAGCTCATGATTTTGCGACCCTCGTTGAGCATCTTCAACTCCTCCTTGGTGTAGCCGTTCTCCATAAACCGGTCAATCTGCGGCAGCACGTTGAAAGCAATCTGACGCGGGTAGGTGGAGCAGGTGACCGGTTCACCGTTCACGATGGCACGTACTTGATTTTCCAGCTCGGAGATGCCGTGTTGTCCGCTGCCTGAGACCGCTTGGTAGCTGCTGGCAATGATGGTGCGCAAACCGAAACGCAGGTGCAGCGGATAGAGCGCCATAAGGGTAATGATGGTCGTGCAGTTGGGGTTGGCGATGATGTTGCGCGGATGATTCAGTGCGGCCTCGCCGTTGATTTCCGGTACCACGAGCGGCACGTCCGGATCCTGTCGGAAGGCGGAGGAGTTGTCAATGACCACACAACCGCATTCCGCCGCTATGGGTGCGTACTTGAGGGATAGATCTCCACCCGCGCTGAAGAGCGCGATATCGACATTGTTGAAGGAGTCGGCCGTGAGCTCCTCTACCGTGAGCCTTTTGCCGCAGAAGACCACCTGTTTCCCGGCGGAACGGTGGGAGGCCAGCAATTTGAGCGAAGTGAGGGGAAAATGTCTGCTTTCCAGACACTTCATAATCTCCACGCCCACGGCTCCGGTGGCGCCTGCTATAGCTACTCTGGGTTGCGCTTTCGTGCTCATGCGCCCGCGAGTATATCCCTTTCCCTGCAAATGGCAAGAAAAATCAAATCATGGACGTTGGACGATTTAAGCAAAGCCAGTGAGACGGCATGGCGTAGCTCCTGACGCTTTCTAAACCAACAACCCGTATCGTTTCAAAAATTCCGCTGCACTTTCGCACCGCTAGTTTGCGCCAACGGCACGGAATTTTCCAAATCGTAAATCGTAAATAGGCAAACGCATTTCCCAAATGCGTTTGCCCTGTTTGGGCTTTTATTTTTTCTTATCTCGGTCGCGCTTGTCTTTTTGGGCGTTTCCGAGTTGCTCGGGAGAGATCGTAGGCTTAGCTCCATTCCACACATTGCTCATGCTGGCGGCGAGCCTGCCATACACCGTGTTGGGAGCAATTTTCGCGCAGGCGTCGAACATATCCTTCATGTGCTTGCCCCCGCCCTCTTCTCGACGCGCTTGTCCGATAAGCAGGCAATAGGCAGCCTGACGGTCCTCCGGTCGCAACGCCTTGTCATTGATAACTTTCATGCACTCGTCCGTCATTGCCTTGAGGGAAGGTTGAAAATCGGCAGAGAGGAAGCCGTCTTTCGTGTGCATCATCTTGTAGAGGAACTGGAGGGAGCTGTGTTCATTGCGTCGCACCATACCGGTTTTGTCCGAGGGATCGGCAATGCGTATGAGGTCAACGAGGTCGTGGGGGGCTTTAATCGGGAGGTCGGCGACTTCTCCGAGTTTGAGTGCTTTTTGTTCCCCATTGAGATTTTCTGCCTCAGCCAGCAGCTTTTTTTGCTTCCTGTAAGCCTCCAATTTTTCTTGGATATTCTTCAGGGCGAGATTGCCTGATTCATCCCCCAAGTTATCCATTCCCGAAAGATTCGCATACATGATGCCCGCCGTGTCCAGCATCATAACCGTCGGGCAGATGCCGAAGGGGACCCCGGGCATTCCCTGCGTGATGGTATCCGCTTTTTCCTTCTGCTCCGGAGTGGGGTCCTGATAGATCGGTGCTGCCAGCAATTGAGCATCTCCCGTCACCTTTTCCACCTCCGGTCGCTCCCAGAATTTCTTCACCATACGCGTGCTGCGCTTGTTCCAGTCCGGTCCGTAGCAGAAGATGATAATTCCGTCGTTGCCGACATTGCTGATCGCATCGCTGTAAGTTTCCGGGCGTCGCGGATTTTTCTTCGCTTCTTCGGGGGCAGGCTGAGCGGCGGTCTCTCCCCCGTCCGCGTTGACCGACGGCGGGGAAGACGTCCCGTCCTCCTGTGCGAAAGAGAGAGGACTCATCGCCAGAGCCAGAAGACCCAAAGTTATTTTTCGGTGAAACATGCGTCTATTTTGCTTTCTTGCGGTCATACACTAACACGGCTTTAAAGTCGATGCCCAGCATCTGCTCCGCTCCGGAGTCAATGCGGATGAATTTTGCGGTCGGAATATTCTTCTCAATATGGTAAAGCATATAAGGCGTGTCTTGCGAATCCGGCAGGTTGCAGAGCTTCTCCCACGTCTTTCCATCCTCCGAGGTTTCGATGTACCAGTCGCGGTAGTGTGTGCAACCTTCACGCGGGATGATGACGATGTCCCCCAGAGGAGTTTTCTTGGGCAGCTCAATCGTGACCTTGACGTGGTTGCCTTTTTCGGATTCGATGAGTCCACCTTCGTGAGTAAGCGCCGCAGCGTGCCGGACGATGCTGCGCTGGTCCGGGTGGTATTTCTGCAGCATGACGACACCTCCCTCGGAGACGAGGTTACCCTGCGGTTTCGGAAAGTCCGGCAGTTTGTACGTTTCATCCCCATCCTCGGCTTTCAGGTAATCCTTGCTGTAATCGTTCGCAAGTTTTATGTAGGCGTCCATGTCCCGTTGGCTGGGACGCGACTTGCCGGTCATCAGCTTGGCCGTCATCTCCTCTGCCGCGCGAATGACGGATGCTCTGAGCAACATACAAACATTCTCCCGATCCGGTAAATCCTCCGGCACTTTTTTGATGGACTCGTCCACCTTTTCGCGGATTTTGTCTCCGATGTGCCGACTCTCGGCGTACGCTTTCCGGACAGCCCAACTGAGAGCCACGCCGAACTCCGGTTTTCGTTGCACGGCCTCAGCCACCATGATCAGGTAGCGTTCCTTGGCGTTGGTTGACTTGCCCAAGGAGTCGTACTGCATATCCAACAGCTCCTCCAGAGGCCACTCCGCCTCCTCGTTCTTATCGAGATTGTCCAAATAGCTCTGGAAAGCGATGAGCTTTTGTTTGGGAGACTTCAGGGTGTTCAGAAGCGTAGGATAAATGGTTTTGGTGAGGTAGTTGGCGCACATCTCCGGATGCTTCGGGGCCACGGATTTGCAGATGAATTCATTCACGCCGAGGTATTTGGAGGGGCGTTTGCTGAGTGACTTAGCAGCCGTCTGCAAATAGAGAGTCCAGACCGGGTTGTAGAGAGGCTGCATACTCACAGCCATCTCGTAGAGTCTGAGCGCATTCACCGGGTTCTTGTTGGCGGAGAGAAGAGTCGCGATGGAGCATACCATCTGCGCGTCGCGCGTGCGCTGCCCATCTGCGTACATATCCGCCATCATTTGGAACGCGCTCCACGTGTGCATCCCCCAAACGTTCCAATGCGGATGGCGGTCAGCTGATATCGAGTTGGAGGGATTCCATTTCCCTTTGTTATATACCGCATAGGCGCAGTGCCCCGGTTCGCCGACCGTCATTGCGGGGATGCCGTTGGAGCAGGCGGATGAGGCGCCGTAGTGCGAGAGGCTGCCGCACACTCCCCCCATTTCACGCACTTTCTTCGCGTGGTTGTTGGGGTAGATCGGCTCGAAGGGTTGGTAGTAGAACTCAGTGAAGATGGTATCGCCGAATATATTGAGCGGGAGGTAGGACACCTGTCCGCACATTTCACTGTAATTGCCGGATGGAGCCGACACGTTATCCCTCATCCAGCGCATGGTGCTGGCCGTGCCGAAGGGGTTGTCTCCCTTCCAGCCGCAAGGGAAGTGCAACAACCAGTCAGGAAGGTCGCCGAACGAGCTGTTGAGCAACCCTTGATCCCAACTTTCAGAGAAGAAACGGTAGCGGTCGCGCGCGAGCCTGTAAAGATCTTTCTTGGGTGCGTTTTTCGCAGCACGCTCAGAACGCTTGTTCTTGTTGGCGCGGCTGCTGCGTTGAGAAGTCACCATGCCGGCCTGTTTGAGTTCCTCCAGCTCCTGGGCGGAGAGTACCCGTCCTTCGCCGTACCACCCGTTACGTGTAAATTCTACCGCTACCGCCGCCGCTATCCGCCGCTTCAGCCCGGGTTTCACTTCTTCTCCTTCCTCCGCCACGTCTTTGTCCATGTTGGGGTCATTCTTCCGGAAGTCGGAAATCATCGCCAAGGCCACTTCCGGCAGACACATATCCCCGTCGTAAACAAAGGAGCTGAGCCACTGCAGGTCGTTCAACAGAGGAGAGAGATCCTTGGCCACAGCCTCGTCCTTCATGAGCTGAGCAAGCACATCCATGTTGGCGCGGTGCAGCAATTCCCACTGCGTGATGGCCAACCGCGTCTCGGGATTCTTGATAGTCTCCAGTACCTGTTGCTTCTCGGTTCCCTTCAATTCTCGGCGTATGCGTGCCGCCAGCTTCTTCTCCAGCATCTGCGGACGCTGCCACTCCCGGAAATTGATCTCACTTTGGAATTTCTGCTCTTCAACAGGAGCCTTCTCTTCCTCGACGGGAACATCGGCGAATTTCTTTACGTCGGTTCCTTCGGGATCCGGTTCCTCTTCTTCCTCCTGTCCGTCCGCCACAGGCTCCGGTTCAGGTTCCGGCTCCGGCTCCGGTTCCGGCTCCGGTTCCACTACCGGCTGAGGCTTCGGGGGCTCCACCTTCACAACCACTTTCTTTTCCGGGAAAATTTGCGGCTCCACCACGTACCCTGCCAACATCATCAGCAGGATAAACACTATTGCTACCAATCTCCACATCATGATTCCCATTTTCCAGATTTTTCTCTCCTTGTCAAGCGTATCAATTCCCCGGAACGAAGCAAACGGACCGGAGAAATCGTTTTGCCATAGAAGACAGCGAAAATTCGTGCTCCTCGCACGATCCGGCTGGATCCGATCAAATGGCGGTTTTGCTCTACTGAGAGTTTGCCGAGTGTTTGAGTTTGGTTGCTGTTTTACGCCGCAGAAGTCAATGACAGGTCCCCAATTTTCCCTCGGTTCCGAATTTTATTCCGGTTGATATCATTTAGTTCTTGCATTTTTGTGCGGGAAGTGCTATACGTGGTGATGAAGTCCAAACAGCTCTATGAAAACCCCTAATTTTAAGAAATACGTCAAGGGAGGGTTTACCCTTATCGAACTCATGGTGGTGATTGCAATTCTTGCAACGCTCGGTTCCATAGCCTACGGTCCGATCATGGATCATATGAACGACGGCGATCGCCAGAAGGCCAGCACCAACATGAAGAGCATCTTTACCCTTCTGCAGCAGTTCAAGATGGACAACGGCAGCTTCCCCTGCGATGCTACCGGAGAGCGCCTTCAGGAGGAAAATCCTGACCGTGACTTCGGCGACCTCAAGGGCGATTATTCGAATGCCTACTTCCGCCAGCTCTTCTTCAAGAATGGGGTTGAGTCTGAAAAACCCTTCTTCGCCAAGATCTCAACCGCCGGTCTCCAAGTTCTGGCCGAGGGCGATGAGAAGCTCGCCGGTGGTCAGGCTCTGCGCCGCGGGGAGAACGGTATGTCCTATGTGATGACGCGCAGCAAGGAGGACGAGAACGTCAAGACTTCCGTGAATCGCAGCAATTCGCCGCTTGTCATGTGCTCGGTGTATCCCACCAAGACCCCGTATTCCGGCGACAAGCTGTTGGTTGATATGCTCTCCTTCAAGGGACACTTCTTTGTTCTCACGGCAGATGGAGCTGTTACCGATCACGAGAAGGACATCGAGGAAAGCATGGACGATGAAACCGTTGGCGTCGTTAAAGCCGGCAAGGACATTTTCCCGGAGAACAAGCGCGGTCAGGCCACGTCTTCCAAGCACGTCGTGTTGACTCCGGAGGGCTGATCGTAAAGCGACTTCTTACATTTCAACAAGAGGCGCACCCGCTGGGGTGCGCCTCTTGTTTGTTGAGGGATAATTGTCACGGCGCCGTCAGGCGCCTCTCACGCGGTTTGTCCCCTCAGTGCTTTCTGGCGTAGCACGTGATCCACGAGTACGAGCCAGGCCATCGCTTCAACGATGGGTACCGCGCGCGGTAGTACACAGGGGTCGTGTCTTCCCTTGCCGCGCAGCGTGGCAGCTTGCTTGGCGTCGTTCACGGTCTCTTGCTCCATCATGATGGTGGCCGTGGGTTTGAATGCCAGACGCAGCAGGATATCTTCGCCGTTGGAG
>CANPXA010000089.1 GCA_947585525.1 uncultured Akkermansia sp.
CGACGGCGGTAGTTGGCATACCAAACGTTGTTCTGGAGATCCCGATCAGCCTTGACACGAGCGGCACTGAGCTCGCGAAGTCGGGGCAGCATCTTCGCAATACGTTGACTCTGCACATAACGACCGGCAGGGGCAATCGCATCGTAGGGCATCGCGTAATCCATCTCTCCCTCCCCAATTTGGAGTCCGGAGGTGATGGTGGGTAGTTCGATATCACTGCTCACGCCCTTAAGCTGGGTGGAGGCGCCGTTGATACGGTAGAATTTTTGAATCGTCACCTTGATGAGACCCGCCCCCTCTCTGGAAGACGAAAGCGGGAGAAAATCACCAAGGCTATGAGGAACCTGCACCGTCCCCTTGCCGAAGGTCGTCTCATCCCCGACGATGACCGCCCGTCCGTAGTCCTTCATGGCTCCGGCAAATATCTCTGAAGCAGAGGCACTCCCCTTGCTCGTCAGCACGACCATCTCTCCCCGAAAGAGAGCACCGCCGCTGACCGTCAACCGATCCACCTGTCCACGCGCTTCCTTCACCTGCACCACCGGACCTGCTCCGGTGAAAAAGCCCACCATTTTACGCACCTCGTTGAGTGAGCCTCCTCCGTTCGTGCGAAGATCGACAACGAGCCCCTGCACCTTCTCGCGGTTCATACGAGTGAGCAACTGGCGGACGTCGGAGGCGCACTGGACCATCCCGTTATCCATATCCACGTAGAAGGAAGGCAACGTGAGAACGCCCAGACGATAAGTGCGCACCTCTCCCTGAGGTCCGAGCTCGTGCACATCAATGATTCGGGCGCTGGCGATCGATTCCGTCATTGGCACCTCATCGCGCACGATGGTGATAATGCGCTCGTCACCACTCTCGGCACTCTGCACGCGCAGCTTGACAGGTACGTCCTTTTTGCCACGGATGAGATTCACCACCTTGTCAATACTCATGTAGAGGATGTCTGTCCAATTGCCATCGCCCTGACTATCGACAGCTACGATGTGGTCGCCGAGCTTGAGTTGTCCATTTTTATCTGCCGGGCCTCCTTTCACGATACCATCGATGCGGGTGGAGCCATCGTCATCCTCCTTAAGCTGGGCTCCTATGCCCACGAGTGAGGCCTTGATCATGTCCTTGAAGGCCTTTTCCTCTCGTGCCCCCATGTAATCGCTGTGAGGATCATAGACGTGCGCCACAGCGTTGAGCAGTTGAGAGACCATATCCTCAAGATCGGCCTCCTGAACTTCCATGCGGACGCGCTTGAGGCGGGCGAGGATTTTCGCTGCCGGGGATACCTCTTTGGCATTGGGATCGGGCTTACCCTTTTCAGCTGCGAGGCGGGCCACATTTTCGCGACGGCATATCTCCGTGAGCAACATATCCTCCACCTGGTCGCGCCAAACCTGGTCCAACTCGGCATCATCCTTAGCGCGCGGGAGCTTACGGCGTGTACGAGGAACTGTGCGGTCGGAGTCGAAAGTCGGCGGGTTCTTTTCGTAATTTTTCAGCATCTCCTCCGCCTGAGCGATGTGGCGCAGGGCCCGCTCGGAGTACATACCGTACAAATCCTGGGCTAATTGAGCCGTCTCGCCTGCCAACAGGTAATCTCCGAATGAATCCCCGTACTTCTTCCGGAGCCCATCCACATCCTCCTGGGTAAAGTACAAGTGCTGCGGGTCAATCATCTGCAGGTAACACTCCAAAAACTTCTCGTACATCCCCGCAGAGAATTTTACTCGGGAGAAGTGAGAATTCTGCAAGACCTCTGCAAATCTCTTCCCGATCATGTTGTAATCCGGTGCGGCATACCCCACAGAGGTACACGACACCAACGCAGCCATTGTGGTAACCACAGCGGCCTTCAATGCATGCGCACTATTTATTATCCAACTCATTGCGAGCGAATTTCGTTAAAATAACCGAGCGGGCATCCTGAGTTTCTTGAGCTCGAAAGAAGCTCGCTTTCCTTTATTGTACACTTTTTACGAAACGAGTCTATCGCTTTTTTGAAAAAATGACAAACATCCTTCATGGACGATGGACGAGGGACGATGTAAAATTTAGAACGCTGCGCGCGGGGAGGCGGAGCGAGAGCGAAGGGGGAGGCGGGGAGAAATGATGAGCGGTTGTTGGTTCCAAATCCGAAAAAAATTGAAACTTCGCGAGATTAAGCTTGACGTTGGATAAGGAAAAGAGTAAATTGAGCGCCCTGCGCTGCGGGTGCAGCGCAGGGAAAGTAAGTCATACCACACACAAAAACGATGAAGACCCACGTTAAGAAAGGCGATGAAGTTCAAATCATTGCCGGCAAGAACAAGGGCAAGCGAGGTGTCGTTTTATCTGTTAATGCCGTGAAGCAGACGGTTATCGTCGAGGGGGTGAGGAAGCTCAAAAAAGCGACCAAGCCCAGCGAGGATGACCCCGATGGCGGCATTAAAGAGATCGACGGCGCCATCCACATCTCGAATGTGAAAAAAGTGAGTTAACATCGAGAGATGCAAACTCCGCGCTTAAGCCAAAACAACTAGCTGACCCGCTAAATTATGAGTACACCAACACTACTGACATACTACAAGGAGAAGGTCGTTCCTGCTCTCCGCGCCAAGCACAAGTATGCCAATGTGCACCAAGTTCCCCGTCTCGAGAAGATCGTGGTGACCACGTGCATGGGCAAACACGCCGACCGCAAACAGGCGGTTGAGGATGCTGTGGCAGAAATTGCAAAAATCACCGGCCAAAAGCCGTCCGTCACCTACGCTCGCAAGAGTGTAGCTAACTTCAAGCTCCGTGAAGGAGAGGTTCTGGGAGCTCGAGTCACCCTACGAGCCGCGCGTATGTGGGAATTTCTGGATCGCTTTATCAACGTGACCGCCCCGAACATCCGCGACTTCCGCGGTCTGTCCACGAAATCTTTTGACGGACGCGGGAACTACGCCATCGGCATCTCCGATCAATCCATCTTTCCGGAGATTGAACTGGACCAGATCAAACGCAACATCGGCTTTGATATTATTTTTGTGACATCCGCTCCCACGGATGAAGAAGGACGCGACCTGCTCGGCGAGCTGGGCATCCCCTTCCGCAAGCACATCAAGAAAGCAGAGGAAAACGCCTAACCCATCAACGACCATGGCTGTACTAACCGATCCTATAGCAGATTTCCTGACTCGCGTGAAGAACGCGAGTTATGCGCACAACGAGTCCTTTTCGGCTCCTCACTCCAAGATGAAGGCGGAAATCGCCCGTATTCTCCAGGAGGAGGGATACATCTGGTCCTACGAAGTGACCAACGAAGGCAAGGACAAGTGCATCACCGTGAAGTGCAAATACGCACAGAACGGCAAACCCATCGTCACCGGTGTCAAACGCTGCTCCCGTCCGGGGCGTCGTCACTACGTCACCTCTGACGCTATCCCCACCGTCATGAACGGCTTGGGCATCTCCATCGTCTCCACATCTCAGGGTCTGATGACCGGCGCGAAAGCCCGCAAGCTGAGCATAGGAGGAGAGCTTGTCGCTCTGGTCTGGTAACCTCTAACCTCTTGTTTGATTATGTCTCGAGTAGGTAAGAAAGTTATCAACATCCCCTCCGGTGTGACCGTCTCTACCAAGGACGACCACGTCACCGTCAAGGGTTCCAAAGGGGAACTCTCCTGGACTCTTCCGGAAGGCATCTCTATCGTTGTGGAAGGCAATGAACTCAGCGTCAAGCGTGCGGATGATTCACGCCGTATGCGAGCCCTGCACGGCACCAACCGTTCCCTTCTCTCGAATATGGTCGAGGGAGTTTCCAAAGGCTTCGCCAAGGAGCTGGAAATTGTAGGCGTGGGCTTTAAGGCCGCAGTCAAGGGGAAAACGCTGGATCTTTCGCTGGGCAAGTCCCACCCCATCCTTCACCCCATCCCTGCCGGGATCACGGTATCCGTCACTGAAAACACGAAGATACGGGTGGAGGGCATCGATAAGCAATTGGTCGGGCAATTTGCCGCTGAAGTGCGTGGCTACTATCCGCCGGAACCGTACAAGGGCAAGGGTGTCCACTACGTTGGCGAGCATATCCGCCGCAAGGAAGGCAAGAGCGTCGGTAAATAAACTCTAACACTTTTCTCATCATGAGTACCATTAATCGTAAACTTGTCCGCAGCCGCAT
Organism: uncultured Akkermansia sp.; assembly: GCA_947585525.1. Classification (GTDB taxonomy): domain Bacteria; phylum Verrucomicrobiota; class Verrucomicrobiia; order Verrucomicrobiales; family Akkermansiaceae; genus Akkermansia. The sequence goes on from CANPXA010000089.1 coordinate 4,142, forward strand.
TCGCACCCGCATCCGCAAAAAGATATCGGGGACTCCGGAACGTCCGCGTTTGGCCGTATTCTTTTCCAATCAGCATGTCTATGCGCAACTGATTGACGACACAAAAGGAATTACGCTGTGTGCTTCATGCTCCAAGAAGTTGGGTTGCAAGAATGCCAACCTCGAAACCTCCGACAAAGTGGGTGAGGACATCGCTAAGAAAGCAACGGCGATCGGAGTGACGGAGGTCATCTTCGACCGGGGTGGCTTCCTTTACCACGGCAAAGTAAAATCCCTGGCCGACGCAGCTCGCCGGGGCGGACTCAAATTCTAACCGCACCTGAATAGATGACTACAGAAGATATACAGGAAAAAGAGGCTCAGGAAACGCTTGCTCCGGCACCCGCTGAGCAAGCGGAGCAGTCTGATGCAACCGCATCCACCTCGACCCCCGATGTGGGAGCCACAGCCACTCAGGAGGAGGCTCCTCGGCAGAAGAATTCCCGAGCTCCGCGCCGGGAAGGCTCTACTGCGCCGCGCAACGGGCAGCGTTCCCCTCGCCGCGACGGAGCAGCCCGATCCGGCTCGGACTCTACGGCAGACGACGGCAACCAACTCGTTGAAAAAGTTGTATATGTCAATCGTTGCGCCAAGGTCGTGAAGGGCGGTCGTCGCTTCTCCTTCTCTGCCCTCGTCGTGGTAGGCGACCAAAATGGCAAGGTCGGTCACGGCTTCGGCAAGGCCAATGAGGTATCCGACGCCATCCGCAAGGGGACGGACGCCGCGAAGCGAGCCATGAAGAAAGTGGTGGTAGTGAACGAGACCTTACCCCACGAGATCTACAGCGAGTTCGGCGGTGCGAAGATCGTGCTCAAGCCTGCGGCTCCCGGTACCGGTTTGGTGGCCGGCGAGAAGGTGCGAGCCGTGCTGGAGGCAGCCGGTGTGAGCAACGTTATCGCCAAATCCCTCGGCTCCTCGAACGCGGCCAACGTGGTGAAGGCCACCATGCAAGCCATGCTCTCCATGCGCACGGCTGACCAGGTGCTCTCCGCCCGTGGAAAGAAAAAGAAGGAGAAAGAATCCGTCTGATTCCTCTGAACCTTTAGAACACACCAACGACTATGTTGACTCTAAATAATCTCAAACCAACCCCCGGTTCCAAGCACCGCAAGAAGCGCCTCGGCAACGGCGAAAGTTCCGGTCTCGGCAAAACCTGCGGGAAGGGCAACAAGGGACAAAAGGCTCGCTCCGGCGGTTCCATACGTCCCGGCTTTGAAGGCGGTCAGATGCCTCTGCACCGACGACTTCCCAAGAAGGGTTTCAACAATGCCCGGTTCAAAGCGAACATTGCCATCATCAACCTCAGCCAACTGGAGGCCTTCTTTAATGCCGGTGACGCCGTCACTGAGAAAGAGCTGCGTGCCACAGGTCTGGTGAAGGGCTCCTGCGATGCGGTGAAACTGCTTGCCCATGGCGAGCTGAGCAAAGCTCTGAACATCTCCGTGGATCTTGCCAGCGCTGCAGCGGAGCAGAAAGTTTCTGCTGCCGGTGGCACCCTCACGGTGCTCAGCAAGAGTTCCGAGAGCTGATTTTATGGTGCCGCAGGAGGAAGATTTTTCTCTTCCTGCGGCACCGCACCTTACGCAGCGGCAGCGAGATTTTCGTTTTCCCCTCGCCCGCTGAGTGAGTGTTCCCCCTTTCCTCTGTCACCTAGCTTATGATAGCCGCCTTTGCCAACACCATGAAGGTTCCGGAGCTTCGGAGCCGCATCCTCTTCACCCTAGCCATGATCGTCGTGGTGCGTCTGGGGGTGCATCTTCCCCTTCCCGGGGTGGATGTGCACGCCCTCACCACTTACCTGCAGGAGCAGGCGTCAGAAGGAGGGGGGCTTTTCGGTGCCTTGGGCGCTATCCTCACGATCTTCTCGGGTGGCGGCTTGCAACAGTGCGGTATTTTTGCGTTGGGCATCATGCCATACATTTCGGCCTCCATCATGACCCAGCTGATGGGAGCCGTTCTACCCTCCTGGCAGAAGATGCTGCGCGAAGAGGGAGGGCGGCAGAAGATGACCCGGTACACGCGCATACTCGCCATCATCATCGCCATCGTCCAGGGGTTCCTGCTCACGCGTACCTTGGAGAATCCTTCTTCCATCGGGCTTGACATCAACAATCTCGTGATGCACCCCGGCTGGATCTTCACCATCACCACCATCTTTATCATCGTCACCGGCACCATGTTCCTCATGTGGATCGGTGACCAGATCACCGAGCGCGGAGTCGGAAACGGGATCTCGCTCATCATCTCGGTGAACATCATCTCGGCTCTACCGGGCGCCTTCTCCCTCGCCTGGAAGACCTTCGTCATGCGCGACGGCACGGAAATCAATCCTCTGGGATCCCTCGCTCTCGTCGCACTCATCCTCTTCATGATCATCGTCGTGGCGCTCGTCGTCACCGTCAGCCAAGCTCAGCGCCGCATCCCCGTGCAGGCCGCCAAACGTGTCGTTGGGCACGGTAAAATGACTCAGGGGGGTACAACCTATCTTCCGCTCAAGCTGAACTACTCCGGCGTGATGCCCGTCATCTTTGCCACGGCCATCCTCGCTCTCCCCGGTATGTTGGCTCAACAACTCTTTCCCGGAGACACCTTTGTAGGCAGCATCGTCTCCGCCGTGCTTTCACCGACGGATATTTGGTACTACCTCATTTCCTCATTCATGATCTTCTTCTTCTCTTTCTTCTGGGTTGCGACCATGTTCCAGCCCCAGCAGATTTCGGAAGATCTCAAACGCTCCGGCGGTTACATCCCGGGTGTGCGTCCCGGACCTCCCACGGCCACTTTCCTGGATCAAACGATGACCCGGCTCACATTTGCGGGGTCACTCTTCCTCACATTGATCTACTTCCTGCCCAGTCTTCTTTCTGTCTTTGGCTCCCTGCCCCACATCGTCACACAATTTTTCGGTGGTACTTCCCTGCTCATTTTAGTGGGCGTGCTGCTCGACATGATGCGCCAAGTGGAAGCCACCCT
>CANPXA010000090.1 GCA_947585525.1 uncultured Akkermansia sp.
GTTGAATCCGCGTACAACTCGCCGCGCGTGCGCAATTCTCCCTCGCGCGGAACATCCTCGGAGCTGCCGCGCGCCTCAATGCGGCTGATGGTGTGCACCCCATCCTCCCCTTCTCGCCAGAAAACAGCAACCGGCAGTTCCTGTCCGGGATGAAAGCAACGTGCCTTCTTTATCTCAGGGGGAGGAGCCGGACGCCCTTCGAAGGGCTGCAGGGAGGAGGCCGATTCGGCGCGCTCATTGATGAGCTTTTGCCAATCGTCCTTTTCCCACCAGATGGATCGCCCGATCAGGGGAGAAACGCCGAGACGTATCGCATCGGTGTCGATGTCGAAATAGCCGTGCCAGTCGTAATCGGCCTTCACCAGCATGCGAGGGACGGATGGCGACGAGTCGCACAGAGCCCTGCTGCGCTCATAAAGAAGCATCACATCGAAGTGGATAACTGCGGCCACCAGCAGCGCCAATACGGTGGAAACAATGATTCTGGGGGCAAGCTGGGGCATCGTGAACTCAATCAGTTTATGGGGAGTATAACACACAGCTGAAACGATCCCAAGGAAATTTATTTCGTGGACCCAAAGCACACGTGTCCCAGGAAAACGCGAGTGCACAGGAGAGCATCGTAGCATCATGTAGCATAAGCCGTTGGTTATTTACGAATTACGATCTCAGGGAATTCGCGCGCGGGGCGCGGTGAAGATTTTATGGGGACGCGTGTGGTCCATTCGACCGGAAAAATAAATTTTGCGCACCTATTAACGGGATTTGACGATGGGGGCTTCTTTTTTCTACTTGCCATTGCGGGCTCCTGTGTGTTAGCATGAAAACAATCGTTATGGCTGACAATTCACTTACTTTTCATGAATTTGAAGACTGTTTATGGGTGCGCTGTTCCGCGCGAGGCTGCTTCGTGAACAGTCCTCAACTGAAAAACATCGCGGACAAATATCTTGAGAGAGAAGGCAAAAACATCGTGGTCGATTTAGAACTCTGTCCGGGGGTGGATTCCACATTCATGGGGACTCTGGCGGGCATCGCTCGTCACTGCCTGCAAAAGAACGGCTCCCTTCATATCGCTGATCCCACCGAGCGCACCCGAGCCTCGATGGAAAGCCTCGGGTTGGATATGCTCCTGGAGATCGACCCGCCGGATGCAGCATGGCAAGCCGACAAGGCGGAACGCAGAGCTACGATGGTTCAAGACTCTCAATCCCTTGGCGACAACGAATCTGCGCCCCTGTCGGAGCTGGAGCGAACCCGCCACGTGCTGGAAGCTCACAACACACTGCGCTCCATGAACCGTCAGAATGACGAAACCTTTGGCTACGTGTGCGAGACCCTTGAAGAAGACCTCATGCGCCACGAAAATGAGCAAAGCGATGAAGTCTGACGCTCCGCTACAGACCTTGGCTGATGCCTATCGCCAGCTCTTGGACTCCATTGAGAATAGCTCAGATGATCTCACCGCAGCAGAGGGTTATGTTCCCCAGCAGGCTCCCTTCGCTGAATTGGAAATCCAGAGTCTCTGGGCCACGGGCATCTTCAGCAACGAGGGCGAAACCGTCCGTCACGGTCACCTGCGTATCCTTGACTTCGGCGAATGGAATCGCGGTCCGGGACCGGACTTCCAGTACGCCGAGGTAGAAATTGACGGCAAGATCATGCGTGGTGACATTGAGATTGATCCGCGCGCACAGGATTGGGAAAACCATGGGCACGGCGCCAATCCGAACTTCAACAATGTCGTGCTCCATGTGGTTCTTTCTGCACCTCCGCGTGGATGGTTTACACGCAATTCCCTGCACATGGAGATTCCCGTGTACCACCTGGATTCAGAGAGCATCCGCGCTTCTCTCGGCATCGAGCGGACCCGCGCCGTTACCCATCTGAAAACTCCTCTGTGTCGCACTCCTCTCAGTGAAATGGAGCCGGCTCGCATCGAACAAATGTTGAAATCCGCCGCTGCGTTCCGTCTGTCCCTCAAGCGAAAACGGTTCAAGCGACAAATTGTTGCCTTCGGAGAAAAACAAGCATGGTATGAAGCCTGGGCGGACACTCTCGGCTTCAGTGCAAATCGCGAGCCCATGCTCATCACCGCACGCAGAGCTCCCCTGCGCCTTCTCGGCAAAAACGCCGAGGCCATCCTGCTAGGCGTAGCAGGCTTTCTCACACCTGTCCTCCCCTCCCGATCGTCCAACGAAGCTCGGGAATACCACCGGAAGGTGTGGGACGCTTGGTGGAAAATCAAAGACTCCTTCAGTCTGAGCGACCAGAGAGCCCCTGTTTGGAACTACGCCGGGATTCGTCCCCTCAATCACCCTCAGCGCCGCGTGGCAGCTCTTGCCATGCTTGCCTTACACTGGGATGAACTGTACCCCTTTTTCCATGCAGCCGGTGCCAAGAAACTCTGCTCGCTCCTCACTCATTTGCACCATCCATTCTGGGATCATCAAAGCATGATCCACACCCCTCGTCTCAACCGCCAAACATCCCTCATCGGACGTGAGCGTATCCGCAATTTTTTGAGTAATTATCTCTACGTCCACGACGAGAGTTCAGAATCCCTTGCTGCCTACTTCAATCTTCGTGCGGGAGCCATGCCTGCCCGAGCTTCTTCCGTCGCAAAGCAACTCTTCGGCGAACGCTCGGATCTCCGTTCCCTTCTCTCCCTCGAATACGCTCACCAAGCTCTTCTCCAGATCGCTTCGGACTTTTGTACGTCCAATACCTGCCACAACTGCCTCTTTCCTATCCAGCTCAAGCGCTGGAGTATGCCATAACATTGGGGAATATTGAATGGGGGGAGCATGTACTAATTTTCAACACCGTACATCTCCAGACAACGCCGAATTTCGGTACAACGGGGGAGTTTTGCCATCGGCTAGCGCTATTTATCTGCTCCATACGATTGAACATTCTTGGGTCGAATGTGGTCTTGCACTTTACCGTTGTATCATCCCCTTTTATAATGTTCGTTCCTTGTTATTCTTTCTATGAAACATACACACTACCAAGAAAGATGGGCAGCGGCTCGCGTGCTGCATCGCACATTATTCCTTAATCAGGATTTGCGTTTTTCACGCACGTCCGAAGGCTGCGTTCCTGTGACGATTTTCGGCCCCATCCGGGTTGAATCCAACCTCATATAAACTCAATAAAAAACTCAAACTATGATAAACGAAACCGTACAAGAACCGAACGATCATGTCATCTCCACGCTGCTCAATCAATTACCGATCAGCCCCATGGATATCATCCGACTCTTCGTTGAGTTCGCAGAAGTTGCCTCCGTCACAACTTCCGACAAGGAATCTATCATTAGTGCATTCAGACGAGTCATCCACACGGGTGTCTCCGGAGTCGCTGAGATGGAAAAAAGTGTCTCCTTTGAGACAGCCGTCAAGGAAAGCCTCCAAGCTCGCTGGAACCGTCGTCCTGCCACCCTGGCCGACCTACGTTCCTACTCCAATCGCTTGCTGCACGAAGCCGGAACGATGCAGCAAGCCCCACTACGAAGCATCACCAGTGAACAATGCCGCGAGCTTCTTCAGACAAACTTCGGATACAGTCCTCACGTTTTTCGCAAAGCCAAAGCTGTGCTTCACAGCATCTTTTCTCTCGGCATCAGGCGTGGCTGGTGTACCATAAACCCCGTCAAGGCTCTTGAATCTCCACCCGTCTATGAGGAACGCATTATCCCTCTCACCGGAGGTCAGATCCGAGCCCTCATGCGCGCCTGTCGCGATAAGGATCTCCTCATCATGCGCCCCTCCGTCCAACTGCTTCTGTGGTGCGGAGTGCGTCCGGGTGAAATCCGGCGCCTGCGGTGGCGGGACATCGACAAGAGAGAGAAGGTTGTCTACATTGAGGGACGAGCAAGCAAGACCGGAGGACCTCGAGCCGTTCCCCTCCGTGGTCAGGCTCTTGAACTTCTCGACTACAAGCGTCCTCCCGGTGAATTGATCGCTCCGAGGAACTGGACGCGTCTCTGGCGTCGCCTGCGACTGCGAGCCGGTATCAAGCGTTGGCAGCGGGATGTTATGCGGCATACCTTTGCATCCTTCCACCTCAAACGCTTTCACAACCTCATTCAACTTCAAGAGGAAATGGGGCACCGAGACTGCAATCTTCTGCGCACTCGTTATCTCAATCTACGCCACGTTTCTTCCTCCACGGCGCGCCGATTTTTTAACTGTTGAAGGTTAAATTCCTCTTCCGCGGGTACAGGGTATATACCCGACATCACACAAGCTCATAACATCCCCCGGCCGTCGGGCGGAGCTTGCGTTGGATCTGGAGTTGCATCAACCGAGGAGTCAATTCCCCGGCTGATGTCCCCAAAGCACTGCACAGTGCATCCAATGTACAGTTACCAGCTCTCACCGCCGTGAGGATCGGATCCTCCCGTGGATCCCCCACCGCATCAAAAAGAGCGAGTTTCTTCTGTCTCGGCGCGTCCCATCCCATGTCGCCGATGATATCCATGGCGGAGCTGCAAAGCACCGCTCCGTCCCGTATCAACTTGTGACAACCGGACGAAGACACGCTTCCCACGTGTCCCGGCACGGCAAATACGGTCTTTCCGTATTCCGCCGCAAGTCCGGCCGTATGCAATGCTCCGCTGCGAGCTCCGGCTTCCACCACCACCGTTGCGCGACTCCAGGCAGCCACAAGTCTGTTGCGCTGAGGGAAGGTGTTGCGCGAAGGTTTCATATTCATCGGAAACTCGCTCACAACTGCCCCGTTTCCATCCGCTATCCTTCTTGCCAAGTCTGCGTTCTCCGGGGGGAAGATCGAAGAGAGTCCTCCTCCCATCACCGCTATGGTGCGCCCCTGCCCCTCCAAGGCTCCTAAGTGCGCCGATGTGTCGATCCCTCTCGCCAAACCGGATATGATGCAGCACCCGGCGCGGTCTGCCAACTCGCGAGAAAAGTTCCTCGCACAACCTAACCCATACGGTGAGGCCATCCGCGTACCCACAACCGCCACGGCTCTCGCGGCATCATCCTGCTTCCATTTTCCGTACGAATAGAGCACCACGGGAGGATCGCTCATGGTGCGCAAGGCGTCCGGATAATCCTCATCAAGAAAGGTTGTGATGCACACTCCCGCCCGCTCAGCGCAATCCATTTCCGCATGGACTTCCGTGCAATGCTTCCAATCTGCTATCGAGGCCGCCACGGCATCTCCCACGCGCGGCACCTGACGCAGCATCTCCTGCGGAGCGGACAACACAAGCTCCGCCGTTCCGAAGTACTCCAACAGGGCACGCACCCGCACCGACCCCAACCCGGGGATGAGATTAAGCGTGATGAGAGCCTCTCGTGCAGTCATTTCCATTCAACTCTCCAACGTTGCGAAGTCCAAACCGATATCGAGTGAGGGTGCAGAGTGGGTGAGGCAGCCAAAACTCATGAAATCCACTCCGCTCTCAGCCGCTGCCGGAGCCGTCTCGAGTGTGAGTCCGCCGCTGGCCTCAAAGTAGGGCTTTGCCTGCGTCCCTCGCATCTCCACGGCCTGCCGCATCTGCTCCGAACTCATGTTATCCAGGAGGATGTAGTCCACCCCTTCAAGCTGAAGGAAGGCATTCACCTGTTCAAGGTTATCCGCCTCCAGCTCCACCTCTACCCCGGGGCGTTCTGTTTTAAGACGGCGGATGCAATCCTGCAAGTGGGCTGTGTTGCCGTTTGTCATGAGATGGTTGTCCTTGACCATGGCGCGATCGTAGAGACCCATCCGGTGATTCATACCTCCGCCGTGAACTACCGCCGCTTTCTCGAGCAACCTGTATCCCGGCGTGGTCTTGCGTGTATCCAGCAATTTGCAGTTGGTATGCTCAATGGCTTGCACGTACCAGCGCGTCATGGTTGCTATTCCCGAGAGACGCTGGATGAAATTCAGTGCCGTTCGTTCTGCCCCAAGTATGCTGCGCGCACTTCCCTCGATGATCATGATCACCGCCTCGGGGGAAACCTCTACACCATCACCCAGTTGCACATCCACCTTCAGCGACCCGTCCACCGTCCGAAAGACTTCCGCCGCCACCTCTACCCCTGATATGACTCCACGCGTCCTGGGTCTCATCAATGCCCTCGCCCGTAATCCCTCCGGTACAAAGTACTGTGACGTCACATCTCCACTGCCGAAATCTTCCTGCAGTGCCATGTGTATCAACTCCTGCCTGTTATCGCTCACCCCTGTCATTTGCATGTTGTTCATTCTACAAGATACAAATTATATGTCAAGGATGGTCTGGCAAACGCATTGAAAATGCGTTTGCTATTTACGATTTGCAAGGGAGAAGCAGAATTTTCGGGAACGCAGGTGCGTTGACAGAAGGAAAGCGTCCGGAGTTACGCCATGCCGGGTTCACTGCTTTGATTTCGTCGGACGATCGACAAAACTGTCGGCCGTTTTATTGTCAGCTCCCGGCAAACGAAATTTCTCATGCGTTCACCTTGCCGTTGCTTGACAAATTGCCTGTGTTCTGGTAGTTTTCTGGCATGTTTTCGCTCCTTACTGACAAGCTCGATGATGCGTTCCGACGTCTGCGAGGTCAAAGCAAAATCAGCGAGAGCAACATCACGGATGCCCTTCGCGATATTCGCATGGCGTTGCTGGAGGCGGATGTCGATTATGCGGTTGCCCGCGAGTTCATCGCTCACGTGAAGGAGCGCGCTTTAGGGGAATCGGTGTTGAAATCGGTTAAGCCGGGCGAGCAGTTTGTCAAAATTTTCCGTGATGAGTTGGCGGATTTGTTGGGCAATGAGGAAGCTCCTCTCGACCTCACGCCTCCCGCGCGCATCCTCGTGGTCGGACTCAACGGAGCCGGCAAGACGACGACCTGTGCCAAACTGGCTCTGCGCCTCTCCCAGGAGGGACACAAGCCGATACTCATCGCATGCGACCTCATTCGTCCCGCCGCCGTTGACCAGCTGGTTCGTCTGGGCGAACAAATCGGCATTCCCGTACTCTGCCCGACGGAGGGAGAAAAGGACGCCGTACGTGCAGCGAAAAATGCCCTGAAAAAAGCTGATGAAATAGAACACGATGTACTCATCATCGATACGGCAGGACGGCAGGAGGTCGATTC
>CANPXA010000091.1 GCA_947585525.1 uncultured Akkermansia sp.
GCGGAACCGTTTTTGAGCGTGACAGCTCCCCGGAAGGTGGACACCGTGACAGAATCGTTGCGTCTCCCGGGAACATTTCGCTCCTCGCGCTTCAGCAGTTCCTCGCTGCACCGCACCTCTGTCTGCATACTCTTGCTAAGTCGAAGCAAAGTTTCTGCTCCCGGCGCAGCAAAATACAGTGTGGAGCGCGCGGCTATCTGTCCGCCCACCGTGCAGGTCACGATTCCCGTACTCCACGCCCACTCGCTCGCATTGCTGAGCCGCACGCAATGCCACACCTCCGCCATCGGCTCGCCGCTCCGCGAAAGTCGCTCCAGCATCGATTGATTCGGCACCCTGCAGGTGTACACGTGGCTGTAGGGGACCTCACAGGAGAACAGCTCTCGCAAAATGCTTTTGCCTTGCTCGCAGCTGAAATGCGGCAGAGTGTAGCAGAAGAGATCCTCCACCTGCTTGCTGCCCTCCTCCCCCTCGTCATCTTCGGAATCATCCGATTCTGCTACGCAAGGCGCTGCCATGCCTGTGCTCATCATCCTCATGGAGACGTTTCTCTCCTCCGTCAAAAAGCCCAGTCGCTTCAAAAAGTCCTGCAGCTTCATCGCGCGGTTGAGGGGAGAATCAATCAACGCCTCGCCCAACGCCGGAAATCCGCTCACCAGCCGGAGATCCACATCCTTCATGTCGGCCAGCTCGTTGATGATGTTCGCACGACAGGTAAGCTTCGCCATACCCTCCTCCCCGAGTTCCAGACTGTACTCCGGCAACCAACTCATGCTGTCGGATACGTAGCCGAAGCGAAGCTCTGTCCCCGGATTCGGCTTCTCCAACTGCGCGGTCACGACATGGCTCATCACCTTCCTCGTGGGCAGCTGGGGCATCTCCTCAAAATCCACACCTGTCACATCCTCCGCCGCCACGCTCTGCACCCCGTCCTCCGTCTGCACGAGGATGATCTTCGGCACACCGGAATCCTTCGATTCCCCCGACTTCAGGAAGGAACCTTTCACCTCCCGCTTCGCCTGCGGCAAAAGTTGACCCTCCACCTGACGCTCCTTCTTCAGGAAAATTTTCACCTGTTTCCCCACATTCGCCATCAGCAAATCCGCGTAACCGTAGTCCTCCACGCTCTCCTCAACCTCCGCGCTGCTGCCCTCCAACTGCCGCACGCCGCTCGCCGCGTCCCACCACACCGTGCCCAGCAGCGCATCCGGCATCCCGGTGATCCGCACGCGCGACGCATCCGGCAAGGTAGCGCTCATCTCCACCCAGTTGCACCCATTCTTGAACAGCGCCATCTTGCGCACCTGAGCCTGTGCAGACGACTCCTCCGCCCCCATCACCAGACCGCTTGCCATCAACAGAATAAAAAAGGAAGCTTTCGCATTCATAGTCTCCGTATAGCAAACCCATCGTGCTGTGTCAAGAACTATGGGCAAACGCGGGGCAAACGCGGAGCGTTTGCTTATTTACGATTTACGAATTACGATTTACGATTTGGATGCTAGCGCGCTTCGCGCGGGATATGCGAAGCGGGAGCGGAGGTGATGGGGAAAATCACGGAAAGGTGCTACAAGGAAAGCTGCCGGAGTTATGCCATACCGGCTTGACTCAGCGCCGCCCCATCGGCACTGAGCCCTTCGGGCAAAAGCTGCGCTTTTGTCCAATCCTTCCGAGCCCTCGGGGGCTTTGCCGGCTTTACTTCCTTTGTTCATAGGAAATGGGGTTGAATGGGTTCAGAGAAGATTTTGTTGGGACATATGTGCGGGGCATATGAAGTCTTTGCAATCCACGGTTGACAAAACTCGGTCAAACAGCTACAATGCGCCCGCATTCTTTCGGAGTCATCCGACTGTATGCATCAACCTACTCATCCATTTATACGACCATGAAATACAGATGCAAAGTTTGTGGAGCCATTATTGAAAGCGACGGCATTCCTGAATCCTGCCCTGTCTGCAAAGTGAAGGGAGCCGACAAGTTCGAACTCATTGAGGAAGGACGCGAAAAGGTGTATGCCGACGAACACCGGGTCGGCGTAGCCCAGGGGCTTGACGAAGAAGTCGTGAATGGTCTGCGCGACCACTTCAACGGCGAGTGCTGTGAGGTGGGGATGTACCTCGCCATGAGTCGGCAGGCTGAGCGCGAGGGCTATCCCGAAGTGGCGGACGCCTTCAAGCGCTACGCCTTTGAGGAAGCGGAACACGCCGCTAAATTCGCAGAGCTTCTCGGTGAGGTTCTCACTCCCGACACCAAGAAGAACCTCGAGTTGCGCGCGGAGGCTGAATTCGGGGCTTGCGCCGGCAAACTCGCCATCGCCAAGCGTGCCAAAGAGCTCGGCTACGATGCCATCCATGACACCGTACACGAGATGTGCAAGGACGAAGCACGCCACGGCAAGGGCTTTGATGGTCTGTTGAAGCGCTACTTCGGCAAATAATTATCGCCTCATCAAGAGAGCATTCTATCGGAGGGACGGCTCATCGTCGTCCCTTTTTTTGCGTTTGACGCGTGATGTTGCAAAACCCGCAAGACGGCAATTCATTTACGATTTTCGATTTACGAATTACGATTTATTGGTAACGTACGCCTAGTGCAAATTTTTTGTATTGTTAACGGATACAGAGTCTTCTTGAGAGCCATCATCATGATGATGGCTGATTGTCACGATTTTTGATCCGTATCAACAATGGTATCAATCCATAAGAGCATTCTCCCCGTTGTTTCACTTTCCTCAAATGCGTTTGCACTGAAAAAACAGGCATTTGGCTTGCAAAATGAGGGATGGGATGGTATTGTTCTGCGCATGCGTTTGCAGATAAAGCAGTACACGGACGGTCCCTTGATGTGCAACGGCTATCTGGTAATCAGTCCGGAGGGAGCCTGTGTGGCGATTGATGCGCCGGCAGGATTTGCAGACTGGCTGCGCCATAACCTGCCTGAAAACGCGAAAGTGACGCATCTTTTCCTGACGCACCAGCATTTTGATCATGTCTCGGACGCGGAGGAGATGGCGAGTAGATTAGGCTGTGAAATTCATGCCTGCTCACCTTACGCAGCCGAGCTCACCCTGCAGAGTCACGCGCGCAGTTGGGGCATCCCGGAGCCGCCGAGATTCCGAGTAAATCGCTGCCATGAGTCGGGAGACGGCAAGGTGCAAGTCGGGGGGATGGAGTGGACTTTCCTGCATGTTCCGGGGCATTCTCCCGACAGCCTCGCATGGTACCTCGCTCAAGCCGACGTCGTATTCACCGGGGATGCCCTCTTTGCCGGAAGTGTAGGACGGACCGACCTCCCGGGCGGAAGCTCCGGGCAACTTGTCAGATTCATCCGCGAGAAACTCCTCTCCCTTCCGCCCAATACCGAGCTCTTGCCCGGACACGGACCCTCCTCCTTCATCGGCGAGGAGGAAATGAACAATCCCTTCCTCTCATAAAAACGCAGAACATTCCATCATGACATTTGACGAACTAGGATTATCAGAACCTGTGCTGCAAGCCGTAAGGGATTGCGGCTACGAAACGCCCACCCCCATCCAGCAACAGGCTATCCCCTACATCTTGCAAGGTCGCGACGTCATCGGGGCCTCCCAAACCGGCACCGGAAAAACAGCCGCCTTTGCCCTTCCGCTCCTCACCAAAATGCAGCATACCGGGCGTCCTCAGGTTCTCATCCTCGAACCCACACGCGAACTGGCCGACCAGTTGGCGGAGGCGTTCCGTCTGTACGCTGCGCACACCGATATCACCATCGCCCTCCTTTACGGCGGCGTCGGCTACGGTCAACAAGCCGATGCCCTCAAACGAGGAGCCGACATCGTCGTGGCCACTCCCGGTCGCCTCGTGGATCATTTCTACCGCGGCAACATGAAGTTTAAGGAAGTAAAAACGCTCGTGTTGGATGAGGTGGATCGCATGACCGACATGGGATTCCTGCCCATCGTGCGCAAGATTGTGAACCTGTGTCCTTGGGAGGGGAGACAGACGTTGTTTTTCTCCGCCACGATGCCGCAGGTGCTGCAGGGATTTGCCAAATGGTGCCTGACGGATCCTCAGGAAGTGGCCATAGCGCGTCGGGAAGTTGCCTCGACGATCTCCCACGCATTCTACCCGGTGGGACTCGACCAGAGGGATGAGCTCCTGCTCGCTCTCGTGAAGGCGACGAATTTTCACAACCTCATGATCTTCACTCGCACCCGCAAAGAGGCTGATATGGTAGCTCATATGCTCAGCCGCGCGGGATGGGGGCGCGAAGTAACCGCTATGCACTCCGATATCCCGCAAAAAGAACGCATGGCCGCCCTCAAGGGATTCCGGGAAGATAAGTACCGCATCCTCGTGGCAACAGACGTTGCAGCCCGAGGAATTGATATCAGCGACGTCACTCACGTCATCAACTACCGCGTCCCTGAAAACCCGGAGGATTACGTGCACCGCATCGGTCGCACCGGTCGTGCCGAGGCTCAGGGCGATGCCTTCACCTTGCTCACAGCGGATGAAGTCGATTTTGCCAAGAGCGTAGAAATTTTCCTCAAGCAGAAAGTAGAACGCCGCAGACTGGAGGGTTTCCCGTATGCATACACAGCTCTGCTGGATGATGGCGCGGCACCACTGCGCAAACCGCGTCCTGCGGTCAAGAGCGGACGCCGACGCTGATCCCCCTTCCCTCCTCATGCGTGTACTCTCCATAGACCCGGCTATCCGCAACACGGGGTACGCTGTCATCGAGGGTGATCATCATGCCGCCCACGCGCTGGAATACGGGACACTCTCTCTGAAGTCAACTCTGTCCCAGAGCGAATGTCTCTTGCAGATTCACCGCAAGGTGGTTGAACTCATCGAAAAATGGCAGCCCGACGAACTCGCCATTGAGGAAATCATCTACGTTCAGTCGCACCGCACCGCCATCAGCATGGGCTCCGCGCGCGCGGCCACAGTTATCGCCGCCGCGTCGAAAAATCTCCCCATCATGGAATATCCGCCCTCCTGCGTCAAACAGGCTGCCGTCGGCACAGGCAGAGCCGACAAAAGTCAGGTGGCATTCATGATGCGTGCCCTACTGGGGTTGGATGAAACTCCGGCACCCGATGCAGCGGATGCCCTCGCTATCGGCTTTGCCCACCTCTCTGCATCCGACCCGCTGCGGGCACAGCTCTTCGCCAAGAGAAAGTACATCTGAAGCCGATTATTCCGCGCTCTTGCTCTCAATGCGGAGACGTCGGTGGGCGCGGCGAGCTATGAGATTTCCCGGTAGATTGCAGGAGTGGTCAGTGCTCCCTTCGCATAGGAGACGATACACCCTCTCAACGTGTCTTTCCGTGATACCGGGGACCCCCGACGAGCGCAAATAATAATGCACCACAGCTTTGCAAAATGCCGCAGAACGACCCCGTAGCAGAGGGAGATAGAGCCTCCCCTGCGGGTCAAAAAGGGGAAGCATCCCCAAAGCCTCATCCAGCGCCTGCACAACCTCCTCCTGCACCCGAGCTCCGCGGATGATAAGCGGCACGACATCCCTGCCCATAGCACGCTCCAGAGCGGGAATTGCCTGTAGCCGCAGTTTATTGCGAGTAGCGGTTTCCGGATTCGCGTTTGTGTCATCCTCCCGCCAATCCTGGTGAATGCTCTCCAGCCAGTGGGTGATCTCCGCTCGCCTGCAATGAAGCAGGGGGCGCAGCCAAGTGATGCCCTCTTCCTCCCTGCTCTGCCTCATGCCGCGCAGCCCCGTCGATCCGCGGGCCAAATTAAAAAGCACCGTCTCTGCCTGATCCTCTGCGTGGTGGGCCAAGACGACGGTCGTGCAGCCCACCTTGTGCGCGTGCTCCACGAGCAGTCTTCTCCGCTCCGCACGCGCGGCGGTCTCTATGGATTCGCCTCGCTCACGTGCGCGGCGCGGCACATCCACATCGTACTGCGCGTACGGCGCCCCCAGCCTCTCGCACAATTCTCGACAAAAGCGGGCATCGGCGTCCGCCGCCTCCCCTCGTATGCCATGATGCACATGGCAAGCAAAAGTCTGCACGTCATGCAACAAAAGCAAACGCAACAACGCAACCGAATCACGTCCTCCACTCAGCCCCAAAACGACGGGCTGCTCCGGCACCACAAAGCTGTCCGCGTCCGGTAACATGGAGGAGAGACCTTTTGGGCAATTGCGTCAATCCCTCTGCTTTTTCTTCTCTTTGGTGGGGATGAGCTTGTCCGGGTTGATTTTGTGGAAGAGTTTTTTACCATCCACGCCGTCCTCTGCATCGATATCAAACTGCTGAACCACCCCGCTGGCGTACGCCACAAGGATGCCGCTGCTGTGTCTCTCCACGGCGGGCAAAACCATCTCACGGAAGGTCTTATAATTGATGACGCTCTTACGTTTTTGCGGAATACCGTCGCTCAACCAAGGCAAGAGATCCAGGTGCTTCTTGCCCACGGTGCGAATCTGCGAATTGGGGTTATCCTCGTCCTCCGACCCATCCGACCATGAGACGTATGAGACGTGCTTTGTATCAGCCGGCATCAACACGCCGTCCGACACGGCCGCACGACGATCCCCCGGGCAATGGAAGATACTAGCGACCTTCATGGGCGCTTTTGCCTTATTGGGCAAAACCGTAGAATCCAGTTCCTGCGCCAACATGTACCACCAGCCATCCGACTCATTGAACTCAGGTGTATCCTCATCGTCATCCATGCCACTGGTGGGAAGGAGATTCCTGTGCCCCAGATCCTGCCCGTACTTGATACCCAGTTTAGCGAGTTGTTCGATGTTAGCTCTGCATTTGACGATATCGCCGGCATTCATGTAGCTGAAAAGCACCGGGGCAGAGATGCCCAACAAAACACCGAGTATGGCTATCACCACGATGAGTTCCAAAAGGGTAAACCCACCGCGACGGATGATGCTGCTTGCTTTCATACGTCTGTTAATCTAGCACACGTCTGCCTCGTCTGTCAAAGCATTTGCACGCCGCTGGACGCTTTTTTCCACATCCGTCCCAAGAAAATTTTCTCCGGGCTTATTCAACCCGTTTCCTCATGCGTTTCCCCTGGATGAAGGAAGTAAGCCAGCGAGAAACTCAAACTTCGCCGTGTCCGCGCGC
>CANPXA010000092.1 GCA_947585525.1 uncultured Akkermansia sp.
CATCCTCTCGTTCTGCAGAGGGAGCGAAGGCGTCGAGCGGCGATGAGGATGGGTACGAGTCCCATCAGGAAGAGATAAATGCCGTTACGGGTGACAGTGGAGACGGAGCCGGCGTCGGTTTCCTGGTCGATCCAGCCGAGAGGAGCCGCCTGCCGGGGAGAGAGAAAGAAGCCGCGATGTTCGTTGAGGCGAGCATCTTTACGGGCGGTTTTCACACCTTCGGAGATAGCGACGAGGCGTCGGTTGGAGAAGAAGAACTCAAGGGGTTGAAAGGACGGAGAGGAGGGACGGTTTTCGAGTTGGGATGAGAGGGAGAGCAAACTCTGCTCATCGCGGCTGAGGGCAATTTTCCGGGTGCGGCGCAGGATAGAACGAGCCTCTTCGGCATTCGGAGCGGTTGTATTAAGCAGGAGCGCCGCACGTTGGATGAAACGCACATCATCATCGGAGCCGTGCTGCTTGAGGGAGTCGCGCATTTGGTCGATATTGCGGTTTTCAATCTCCCAGAGGTTGTCTGAGGTTTGAATGACGAACATCATCTCGAAGGCGTAGCGCAGAGGACAGAACTCGGCGAGGAGAGGGACGGGTTTGGTGAGAATGTCATGTGTCGTTTCATCCTGGTAGGCGACGCGGTGACGGAGGTTGGAGAGTGTTTGCTCCATGCGCGGTGGGAGGGAGGGGAGGAGAGACGGGGTGAATTCATTCATCTCCTCAAAGCGGACGAGCGCCCCCGCCAGCAGAATCTGCGGAACCAACAGGAGAGGCACGATATTGAGAGCTGTGCGCTCGGAGCGGACAAAGGCGGAGACGGCTAACGACAGGGAGATGCCGACAAATGCAGTGAGTACCATGACGGCGAGATGGGACCAGAACATCTCATGGATGGAGAGGATGGCGTTGCCGACAAGGAGATAGAGAGCGCATTGGACGGCGGCGATGCCGGTGATGACAATACACTTGGCGGTGAGGTAACCGGTGATGAACGGCTTGTAGTTGCTCTCTCGGCGCAGCAGAAGGCGATCGCGCAGAATCTCACAAGCCGCGTCCGTGAGACCGAAGAACATGGCCAGCACCAGTGAAAGGAAAAGATACTCGTTAATGTGAAGAGCTTTGTAATACGTGTAGGGCGAGTCGCTCGCGGCGCGCAGCGTCCCTGCGATGAGCAGAGCCAGCACGGGTCCCTCCAGCAAAAGAGCGTAAAGACCCATGCGGCTGCGAACGCGACCAAGGAAGGAACGTAGGATCCAGAGCCAGAAGAGACGCAACAGCTCCATGGGACGTCGCCGTGGCAGAGGAGGCACTTGGGGACGCCCCTCGTGTTCATCCTCATCCGAACCGCGTGCGGGGTGGGTGCCCTGGCGGCGGTAGGAGTAGCTCTCAAAACGTTCCTGCCACATACCGGACCCGGGAGTTGAGTGGCTTGTCAAGCGGGCGTAGGGCGCCTCCAGCACCTCAAACACGTAGTCTGCCCCGCCGGCAGCTATGGCCTCCCGACTCACGTGCAACCCCATCTCCCGCGCCGCTTCTTGGAAGTATTGCACCATTTCTTCTGGGGTGCCCCAGAAAGCCATCTGCCCGTGCGCGTTGAGCACCATCACCTTGTTGAAGCGGTTCAGAATGGACTGGGCGGGACGGTGCAGGGTGCATAGCAGAATGCGTCCGGAGGACATATTCTCGAGGGTTTGAATGACACGCTCAGCATCACCGGAAGAGAGTCCGCTGATCGGCTCATCAATGAGGAAAACTTCCGCCGTGCCGGTGAGGTCCAGACCGAGGTTGAGCCGGGAGCGTTCGCCGTCAGAGATGGTGCGTTCCCCGGCGCGTCCCACATGGCGTTTGGTGAGCGAGCCCAAGCCGACGAAGTTGAGCACGGCAAGCACGCGACGTATGCGATCGGCGTGGTTGAGTCGGGGTCGGCGAGCGAGAGAGGCTTGATACACGTGTTCGCCGACGGTGAGGGCTTCATCGAGAATATCTTCGTGGGGGATGAAGGCGATATGCTGGCGGAGGGAGATATTTTCCGGGGTGAGGAGTTCGCCGTTGTATCGGACGGAGCCGAGGGAAGGGGAGAGATGTCCGGCGAGGATGCTCAGCAAAGTTGATTTTCCGGAACCGCTCGGACCGAGAATACACGCCATTTCTCCGCGCTGCAGGGAGAAGTCGATGTTGTCCACCACGCGTCCGGAGCGCACAAAATCACGCGTAATGCCCGAGACGTGCATGGAGGTAATGAGGCTGGATTCTTCATCCAGCACCCCGGCTGAGAAACGACAGCGCAGGAACTGGACCGAGGAGAGGGCGATGAGGTCTCCGTCCTTCAGCTCGGCTTCTCCACGCACAGCGTTGCCCGAGACCGTGAGGGCGTGGGTATCTCCTTCCAAGACGCGCAACCTACCGCGGTTATCGGCTCGTGAGTAGCTCACCTCAAACACCATGCCCGGCGCCAACCCCGGTGTCAGCATGAGTGCGCCCGGTCGGTTCATGTACGGCAAGTTGGTGACGAGAACTTTGCGGGTGCGGGGATCGAGTTGGAAACTGTGACCGGAGTCACCGGTGGAGTTGAGGTCGGTGAAGGTGTAGGGACCGTTGCCACGCACAGAGAAGGGAGTGAAGTACGTGGTGCACACCGTTTCGCCTTGACGCAGCGGCGAGCCATCCAGACGGAAATCGGCGTCCTTGCGCAGGATTTCCAGATCCACGTGCACACCGAAAATGACACGCGCAACGGAGTTGAGCGAACGCTGGCGGGAGATGGTGATGGAGTCCTCCTCCATGCCGATGTAGCACACGTATCGTACACCGGCGTAGTGCGCTTGAAGAAGCCCGAGGATGGTGGAATAGGAAAGAGAGCTCTCTGAGAGGTCCACGGATTGCCCCGTGGAGATGGGAATGAGATCGCCCTTGTGCAGGGTGTGGCCGCGCACGGATAGGGGAACGCGGGTATCATTCACAATGACGAGCAGGTTTACACAACGCACGGCTCGGAAACTCACGCCCTTATCCGCCGGAGAGAGGGTGACGTTGCCGCGACAGACATATTCCGAGAAGGAAATGGACTCGATGGGGGGCTTGGGTAGGGCTCCCGGGGTGGACATGAGTTCCTCGAGTTCGCGATCGGCGCCGGGGAGACCGAGTCCCTCCGTGACTTCGGTGAAGAGTTCGGGGTTGGAGAGGTCGGCTCCGACCCGGTGAAGCATGGTGAGAATTTCAATAGCGAGGGAGTAGCGTTCGGCCTCGGTGCGGTTGGCGGCGGCAAGACGCAGGGTCACATCCAGGGGGAAGGAAGCGCGGTAGGCATTCCGGAAGCGCGCGGCGAGCCAACTGTGCTCAACGTTCGGGAAGTCGTAGCGCAGGATGTCCATGGTGGTATCCATGTCCTCCGGCACCAGACCGTCTATGCGGCACATGATGGAGGCGAAAAGATCCACGATGATGCCGGCGTGAGCCCGGCGTGATTCGATCTTGGGACCGATGCGGCGGGGAACGCGGTTGAAGAGTGAGACGAGCAGACCGCGTATCTTGAGAAGAGAACGCAACAGACCCGGCACCAGTCTCGCCAGCCGCGAGCGCAGTTTCTTCAACATTCGGCACCTCCTTTCAGGCAGCCTCCGACCGCAGCGGGACAGCGTTCTTCCCAGCCGGGAAAGTTCCAACGCGTCGGAAAATCACGGCACTGTTCGGGCTTCACTTCTTGGATGGCACAGGTGTTGTCCGTCTGCAACATACAACACGAACCGTCCGGCGCCTCCATGAGAGAGAGACCTCGGCGGTTCCTTTGCAGCCGGCAGTGTTTGTTGATAAAGGCATTTTCCTCCATGTGGAGGTAGGAGGCAATGGCGGAGATGTCTTGCTCCGTGAGGCATACGTCTCCCTCCCAGCGACAGCAGGCGCCGCAGAGGGTACACATAAAGTTGCCTGATTCCGCAGAGTTCATGGGGAAGGAGTTTTTGTCCGGCAGGAGAGGGTCAGAATTCCCAAGGTTTGCGCTTTGGGATCGTGATGTGAGGGGCGCGGACATAGATGGGCGCGGCGGGTACGGAGGAGAGTCCGGCTTGCTCCGTTGGGGACAAAGAGAGCCAGTGGTCGATGAGAGCTTCAGCTGTGGGAACCAGTCCGACGTGTTCCGGAACAAAGCCGCGCAATCCGGCGCGCCGCAGGGTGTCTTCCCGCTCGACGGAGCGGATGCCCTCCCCGGCATCAAGGAGCTGCCGGACGGCAGATGTGCTCAACACCTCAATTTCGCCACTCGCCCGTCTGAGGGTCCATTCGCCGCGTTTGGCATCAGAGAGGATGGAACAGCCACTCTCAGCGCAGAGGGGCAGCCAAGATGAAAGAGCCACCACGCGGGAAGAACGCACGAGGGCTATCCCCTCGGCCGCTGCCAGTGCGACCCTCACTCCGCCGTAACTCCCGGGTCCCGCTCCCACAAGGATGAGGGATAAAGAATCCTCGCCGAGGGAGGTGAGAGCTTGTTGCAGGGCGGGGAAGAGGTAGGCATCGTGGTTGCGTTCTGCTACCCAGGAGACAGAGAGCGGAGTCTCTGCACGCAGCGCGATGGAGGCATGTGCGGAGGAACATTCAATGGCGAGTATGTTCGTCATGACCGCGGGGATAGTTGCATCGTTACCCACTTACCACAAATAACACGCCGAATCAAGGAAAAACCGGCTCGCTCCGCGGCGGCTTGCGTCTCGTCCGCCTGCTCCCTCAGGATGCCGGATGCGATGAGTGTGCTTTCCTTATCCGGCACAAGGGATTGGAGCAGGAGGGGGAATGCGCGTTGAAGGACGCCGGAGAAGAGATTTGCCAGCAGAACGTGGGCTCGCTGCTCGGGTTGTGGGTGCCAGCGGAAGACGTCTGCCTGTAAGATGGAGACACCGCGCGGAGAGGCGTTGATGCGTTTGTTGCGACGAGCGATACGAACAGCGTTCGCATCAAAGTCGTAGCAGATGGCTGCCGCGGCGCCGAGGCGAACGGCGGCGATGCCGAGGATGCCCGTGCCGCATCCGACATCAATGACCCTCCAGTTCCCGGGTTCCCGTTTTTTCGCTTCGTCACACAACAGACGCAGACAGGTGGCTGTGGTGGCGTGATTACCCGTGCCAAAAGCACACTCTGCCGGGAAGGTCAGCACGATGCGTCGGGGGTATTTGCGGCGCAGAGGCTCCACCAGTTCCGGTGAAGCGCAGACCACGATGCTGTCACGGATGAGCAAGGGAGCTTGTCGCTGCGGCGCTGTGCACGCTACCCAGTCTTTCTCCTCGAGTGGTGTGCACCTGCCTCCGAATGCAGCGTAGAGTGCCAGAGCATCCCCGGGGGCCTCGCAGTACACCTCCATTGCCAGTTTCCTTGCTCCCGGAAGTTCAGTAAAAACAACACCTTGCACCGTCTCGCCCAGACGCTCCCTCCATTCGGACTCATCTTCCGTCCGTATCTTTTTCTTCCAAACCCACATCTCTCACTTCATGAAAGTAACTCACAGACAATAAAACGTAAACACCCGTTTGTCAAGCGTACATACCGTCCTCATAAAATTTCTCCCGCCTCACTCCACCCCCGGGCAGACAAGGCGTTTGTCCGGGATCGATTTTTTTCTCGCAAAAGTGGGGAAGACGTGGTACAAAAAGGGCGTTATGGCAACGCCTCCTTTTGTTTACCAAGAGATGTTCCCCATGGGGGAAGATACGACAAAATACCGTTTGCTCACAAAAGACTACGTGAGCGTGAGTGAATTTGAAGGACATCCGATCCTCAAGGTGGAGGCGGAGGGCCTGCGTCTGCTGGCGGAGACCGCGTGGCATGATGTGGCGTTCTACCTGCGTCCGGAGCATCTCCGGATGGTGCAGGGGATATTGAGCGACCCGGAGGCGTCGGAGAACGACAAGAGTGTGGCGTTGACGATGTTGAGGAATGCGGAGGTGGCGGCGATGGGTGTGCTGCCGCTCTGCCAGGACACAGGAACGGCCATTTGCGTCGGGAAGAAGGGGCAGCAGGTGTGGACCGGTGTGGATGACGCGGAGTGGATCTCCCGGGGCGCCTACGATTGCTACACGAAGAACAACCTGCGCTACTCCCAAAATGTGGCGTTGGATATGTACCGCGAGGTGAACACGGGCACCAACCTGCCCGCCCAGGTGGACCTCTTTGCGACGGCTCACGGCATGGAGTACGAGTTCCTTTTCATCGCGAAGGGAGGAGGTTCTGCCAACAAGACGTACCTTTATCAGGAGACGAAGGCCTTGCTCAACCCGGCCTCGCTCAAGAAGTTCATGGTGGAGAAGATGAGCACGCTCGGCACGGCGGCCTGTCCGCCCTACCACGTCGCTTTCGTCGTGGGCGGCACGAGCGCGGAGCTCTGCCTCAAGACCGTGAAGCTCGCCTCGACCAAGTACTACGACAACCTGCCCACGAGCGGCAACGAGCATGGTCGTGCCTTCCGCGATCTGGAGCTCGAAGCCGAACTGCGCAAGGAAGCGGAGAAGCTGGGACTGGGCGCGCAATTCGGCGGTAAGTGGTTTGCACTGGACGTGCGTGTGGTACGTTTGCCGCGGCACGGAGCGAGCTGTCCGGTGGCTTTAGGCGTCTCCTGTTCGGCGGACCGCAACGCCAAGGCGAAGATCACGCCGGAGGGCATTTTCATCGAGGAGCTGGAGTACGATCCCGGCAAGTACATCCCCGCCGAGCTGCGCGAGACCAAGAGCACCGGCGTGCCCATCAACCTCGACCGACCCATGAAAGAGGTGCTTGCGGAACTCTCTCAATACCCGGTCAAGACGCGGCTTTCACTCACCGGCACCATTATCGTGGGACGTGACATCGCGCACGCCAAGCTCAAGGAGCGTCTGGACTCCGGACAGGACTTGCCGGATTACATCAAGAATCACCCCATCTACTACGCCGGTCCCGCCAAGACGCCTGAGGGCTGT
>CANPXA010000093.1 GCA_947585525.1 uncultured Akkermansia sp.
ATTTATGGATAGCAATTACACGGAGGAAGATATCAAGACGCTGGATTGGCGGGAACACATCCGCTTGCGTCCCGGTATGTACATCGGGAGTTTGGGGGACGGTTCGGCATCGGATCACGGGCTGTACGTGCTGCTCAAGGAAGTGATCGACAACTCGATTGACGAGTTTGTGATGGGGAACGGCAAAAAGATCATCCTGACAATAGAGGAAGACGGCACGTGCGAGGTGCGCGACTTCGGACGAGGCATCCCACTGGGGAAACTCTACGAATGCGCGGCACAAATCAACACCGGCGGTAAGTACGATGGCGAAGCCTTCAAGAAATCCGTGGGGCTCAACGGCGTGGGCATCAAGGCTGTGAACGCGCTCTCCTCGACCTTCACCGTGCAAGCCTACCGAGAAGGGAAGACGCGCTGCATCACCTTCCATGAGGGGGAAAAAGTGAAGGGAAGCGACACGACGAAAAAGACAACCGAGGAGCCGGGGACCCGCGTGAGCTTCCTCTTTGACCGCACGATATTTCCGGAGGATGCCGCGTACAACCCGGAGTTTGTGGAGCGCATGTGCCGCTACTACTGCTACCTGAACCCGGGGCTCACCATTGTATTCAACGGCAAAAGTTTCACCTCAAAAAACGGGCTGCTTGACCTGCTCCGCGAGGAGATGAGCGCAGAACCTCTCTATGAACCCATCCACCTCGTGGGGGACGACATTGAGGTGGTGATCACTCACAGCGACTCCTACGGCGAATCCTACCATTCCTTTGTGAACGGGCAGCACACCACCATGGGAGGCACGCACCAGAACGCCTTCAAAGAAGCCATCGCCAAAACCCTGCAAAATTTCTACAAGAGGAATTACGAGGCAGGAGACATCCGAGCCTGCATCGAAGCAGCTATCAGCATCAAGGTCATCGAACCTGTCTTTGAATCCCAGACAAAAACTAAGTTGGGAAGCAACACGATGGGCCCCGGCAAGGAGACGATCCGCACCTTCGTGGGCAACTTCCTCGCAAAGGAACTGGACAACTACCTGCACCGCAATCCGGAGGTTGCCACGGCGATTGAAGAGAAGATCAAGGAGAATGAAAAGACGCGCAAGGAGGTGGCCGGCGTCACCGGCAAGATTGCCAAAGAACGCGCCAAAAAAGCAAAAATCCACACCAAGAAACTGCGCGATTGCCGGGTGCACTACGACACGAAACACAAACGAGCCGGGGAAACCATGCTCTTCATTACCGAGGGTGATTCCGCCTCCGGCTCCATCACCACGGCTCGCGACGCAGAAACCCAGGCTGTATTCTCCCTGCGAGGGAAACCTGCCAACAGCTACGGCATGAACAAATCCGCCCTCTTTGAGGAAAAGCGCAACGAGGAACTCGACTTCCTCCACCTCGCCCTCAATATCGATAAATCCATTGACGACCTGCGCTACAACAAGGTCATCATCGCCACGGATGCGGATGTGGACGGGATGCACATACGCCTGCTCATGCTTACTTTCTTTATCCAGTACTTCCCGGAACTCATCCGCGAGGGGCACCTCTTCATCCTGCAAACGCCCCTCTTCCGCGTACGCAACAAGCAGAAAACCCTGTACTGCTACTCGGAAGCCGAACGCGACCGCGCCATCAAAAAACTCGGCAAAAACCCGGAAATCACCCGTTTTAAGGGACTCGGCGAAATCTCGCCGGATGAGTTCCGCAATTTCATCGGCGATGATATACGGCTCCAAACCGTCACCCTGGAGAATGCCCACAATCTGCGCGATGTCCTGCGCTTCTACATGGGCGACAACACGGACGACCGCCGGCAATACATCATCGACAACCTGCGTATCGAAGAAGACCTCGCCTGATCCCCCACACTCCCGCCATGAGAACCCTCATCATCGCACGCCACGGCAACACCTTCCGCCCCGGAGAGACTCCCACCCGCGTCGGCGCCCGTACGGATCTCCCCCTCGTCGAGGAAGAGCGCGCCCGTGGCATCGGACGCTACCTCAGGCAACTCAATCTTGTGCCGACGCGCATCCTCGCCGCTCCCCTGCAACGGACACTGCGCACGGCGGCTCTGGCTGCCGAAGAGCTCGGCAACCCCTGCTCTGTCACCCCGGATGCCCGCTTCATTGAGATCGACTACGGACCGGACGAAAATCACACCGAGCAAGACGTTATTCTCCGCCTCGGAAGGGACCATGCTCTCGCCGCCGGACAGGATCCCGATTCCCTCACGCAAGAAAAGCTGGAAGAACTCGGCACGCACGCCATTGAGCTGTGGAATGCCCGCGCCATCGTACCCCCCGGCTGGGTGGTCGATCCGCAACAAATCATACAAACGTGGCGGGAGACGGCAGACTCCATACAAGACGAAGAGACGCTGCTCTGCGTCTCTTCCAACGGAACCATCCGCTTCGCACCCCACATCACGGACGACTACGATGCCTTCTGCGCCGAGCACGATATCAAGGTTCCCACCGGCGGGGTCTGCATCTTTTCCCGCGAGGAAAACTCCCCCTGGGTCTGCTCCGCCTGGGGCGTAAAAGCCTTCAAACAAACTCACTCAAAATAACACACCCAAACCCAACCACACATCATTATGGACATCACCAAACTCAAACCCGCCTGGATCGATGAATTCAAAGCCTTCGCCCTGAAGGGAAACGTCATGGACATGGCTGTCGGTGTCATCATCGGCGGCGCCTTTGGCAAGATTGTGTCCTCCCTTGTGAGTGACATCATCATGCCGTTGGTTTCCCTGCTCACCGGAGGCACCGAGAATCTCGCCGCACTCTCTTGGAAGGTCAGCGAAGCTGAGGGAGCCGCCGAGGTGAAGTACGGAGTCTTCTGTCAAACGGTGCTCGACTTCCTCATCATCTCGCTCTCCATTTTCTTCGCTATCCGCATTCTCTGCTCCTTCCGGGCCAAGGACAAGGAGGAAGCTGCTCCCGAAGCTCCCGCTCCCACTCCGGAAGACACGCTTCTGCTGCGCGAGATCCGCGATGCTCTCAAGAAAGGCGAGTGATAACTTCGCTCCTCGTTTTCTCCGCTCAGTCGGCTGATCTCGTCGGCTGAGCGGAGGCAGGAGTCCCCTTTCCTCCTCTTGAGACGATTTTCCCTTGCCACGCGCACCGTTCTGCTCCAAACGAGACTCTCCCTGCACCGTCCATCCGAATGCGGCACTTGCTTCTCGCCTTTTTCCTCTGCATCGGCTTGCTGCTCTCCGCGGCTTGCCCCGCCTCGGCTTGGGAAGGAAAATGGCAGGTAGATTCCTTCAACGGGGTTGACTACGTCCACCTCAGTGACGTCTGGAAATTCTACGGTTTTTCCCCAAAACAGGGAAAACCGGGTTGCGTCTCGTTCGGCGCCGGGAACCGAGTCGTCTCCGTCCGCCCCTCCAAACAAGATTTTTACGTCAACAACTTTCGCTACATCCTTTCCTACCCCGTGCTGCAGAGCAACGGTCGCCTCTATATCTCTGCCATCGACATGAGCAAACTTGTCGATCCCGTGTTGCGTCCGCGCCTCTCCAAATCCGGTCGGATCACCACGGTTGTCCTGGACCCCGGGCACGGAGGACACGACGCAGGGGCGGTGAGTCCGTACGCTCGCGAAAAGGACTGTAATCTGGCGCTTGCTCTCAAAGTACGCGATAAGTTGAAGAAAGCCGGCTTCAAGGTTGTCATGACCCGCGACCGTGACTTCTTCCTCACCCTCGGAGATCGCGTGGCCATCGCCAACCGCACCCCGGAATCCATCTTCGTGAGCATCCACCACAACTCCGGTCGCAGCGCCGCATCCGGCATCGAAACTTTCACTCTGGCCCCCCACGGCACCACCTCCCCGTTCGCCCGCACCCGGCGAACAGAAGATCTCGCGGGCAACAATCAGGACAGCGAAAATATAGCCCTCGCCACAGCAGTCCATAGCTACTCCATCAAGAAAACGAACGCCATCGACCGCGGTATCCAACGCGCCCGTTTCTCCGTACTCTGCACCATCAAACGCCCGGCCATTCTTTTTGAAGGAGGATTCGTAACCAATCCGCAAGAAGGCGCCAAAATCGCCTCCTCTGCTTACCAAAACCTCCTCGCTCAATGTATCTGCGACGGCATCCTTCGCTACACCTTCAACACACGCCCTACGTCCGCTCCCGTGCGACACTCCGGCAGCGGCTCCACCAGAGCCGGTACGACTGCCGGCACGCCACGCGCCGGGTTCAGTCGCTCGAGCGATGGCGCCATCATCACCTACCCTTCCCGTTACTCGAAATAGATGATGTTCCCCTTCTCCCGCCATCTCTCGCTTCTGTTCGCCCTGCTTATCCCCCTTTGCCCGGCTCAAGATGAAGCGGCTCCTTCCCAGGCGGCTGCCTGGGCTCCCGCCACCATGGTTCGCGACGTCCCCTACCAATCCGTCAACGAATTGCGCAATTTTTACAAACTCGACACCGTCGCGCGCGCCTCACGCAAGGGCGCCCTCGCCATGGGCAACTCCGACATCTCGCTTGAACTCGGTCCCGGTCCCCTTTCCATGCGCCTCGGCGGTATTCCCCTCGCCTTAGCTCACCCCCTCGCACGCGACACCAAAGGCAACCTCCTGCTCTCACGCTCCGATTGGGTCATGTGGCTGGATCCCATTCTGCGACCCACCTACATCCAAAAGCGGGAAGTCATCTCCACCGTCGTCATCGACGCCGGTCATGGCGGACGCGACACCGGCGCCTCTTTTGACGGCACCTCGGAAAAACAGGTTGTCCTTCTCGTGGCGCAAGCCCTCAAGCAACAGCTTGAAACAATCGGGCTGCGTGTCGTACTCACCCGCGACTCCGACATCTTTGTCTCCGACCAACAACGAGTGGACGCCACGGCAGATATGCAGCAGGCTGTTTTCCTCAGTCTTCATGTCAACAGCGCCGATCCCAATGCCTGCGGACCTGAAGTCTATCGGCTCGCTCCCCCTCGCGATGCCCATCACCCCGCTCCCGGCAACGGAGAAGATGCCCGCAACGCCGCGCTGGCTTACGCCGTGGAGAGCGCATTGAGCAGTGTGGCGGGCCGCGTAAGCGCCGGTTGCTGCTACGCGCACTACACCTTGTTAAGCTCTCTGCGCATCCCGGCCGTGTGGGTCGAGCTCGGCTACGCAACAAATGACCGCGAGGGCAAATTACTCAACTCCCCGGAGTACCGAGAAAAATTAGCACAGGCCATTGCCCGCGGAGTGGCTACTTTTGCTCGAGCCACTAATCCCCAAACCAAACTGACCGTCACCCAAGCCCCCAAGGTCACCAAACCTGCAACGCCTCCATCGGCTTCCCGCAACGAGACGAAAGGTGCGTCCCGCGCGTCCGACTCCAACCGAAATAACCGCTCGCGCTCCCGACGCAGGAGGAGGAATTGACCCCATTTGAGGAACAAACTCCGCGGTTTTCCCGACCGCTGCCTCCGACTACTTGAGCGCCTCCAGCCTCTCCGGGTCGAGTTTCTCCCAAGGCAAATCGGGCTTGGTAAAATGCCCGTAGTTCGTGGAATGCCGGAAGATAGGACGCCGCAATCCCAACACAGCTTCCATATCCGCGGGTTTGAAGGAAAAGATTTCCTTCACGCGCCGGATAATTTCCTCCTCGCTCACACGCGCCGTTCCAAAGGTGTCCACATCAATCATGATCGACACCGGGGACGCCTTGCCGATGGCGTAGGCCACCTGCAATTCACAGCGGTTCGCCAGCCCCGCCGCCACGACGTGTTTCGCCACCCAACGGCACATATACGCCCCACTGCGATCCACCTTGCTGCAATCCTTCCCGGAAAATGCCCCGCCGCCGTGCCTCCCCATGCCGCCGTACGTGTCCACGATGATCTTCCGACCGGTGAGACCGGAATCTCCATGCGGTCCCCCGATCACGAAGCGCCCTGTCGGGTTGATGTAGAACTCTGTCTCCTCGCGAAGAAGCGAATCCGGCAGCACTCGCCGCACCAGCCCCGTACAATACTGACGTATCTCCGGGAGGCTCACCTCCTCCGTGTGTTGCGTGCTCAACACGACGTTGACGATGCGAGCAGGGCGTCCATCCGGTCCGTACTCCACGGCTACCTGGCTCTTGCTATCCGGTCTCAGCCAAGGGACTTCTCCCGCGTGCCTTGCCCCGGCGAGCTCCCTCATGATGCGGTGGGCGTACATGATAGGCGCGGGCATGAGTTCAGGCGTTTCATCGGAGGCAAAGCCAAACATGATTCCCTGGTCTCCGGCTCCTTGTTCCGCCCCGTCCTTACCCTCCGCTGCTCGCGCATCCACTCCCTGCGCGATATCCGGACTCTGCTCCGACAAGAAATTGAGCACTTTTACCCGTTCGGCATTGAAGATCTCATCGTCCTCGGCTGTGCGATAACCGATCTCTCGTATGGTGTTGCGCACGATCGCCTCGTAGTCAACCTTCGCCCTCGTGGTAATTTCTCCCGCAAGCACCACGTGGTCGTCCTTCACCAGTGTCTCACAGGCAACCCTGCTGTCACTGTCCTGCTCCAAACAGGCGTCCAAGATGCTGTCCGATATCAGATCCGCCACCTTGTCCGGGTGCCCCTCACCAACGGATTCCGAAGTAAATAAATGTGGTGTCTTCATGGTAAACATTGCAGTCTCTCAGGCGGTACACCGGGGAAATCGCCATCTTTCGCCGGGCTCTCCTCGGATACACTCTCGTCCCCCCGCTTATACCACACTTTAAGCAACCCTGCAAGCCAAAGCAGCCGGGCAACCGCATTAGGAAATGCGGTTGCTATGTACGATTTACAAGACGCCCGACGGCCCCGTATAGGGCGCACGTGAAGCGGGCGGTAAGGGCGGTTGGACAAAATGCGTGAGCATTTTGCCCGCAGGGCGCTGAGGCAG
>CANPXA010000094.1 GCA_947585525.1 uncultured Akkermansia sp.
TATTGAGGAGACCTCGACCTACACGCCCTCGCAGATATCGGTGGTCGTGGCGGCGGTGTTGCTGGGGTCGGTCATCTCCTCCCTGTTTGCGGGGATGCTGGCGGAATGGTTGGGGCGCAAGAAGGTGATCATCATCTCGGCTTTGCTCTTCACGCTGAGCATACCCATCATCTGTTTTTCGGATGGCGTGTTCGGGGTGCTCATGGGCGGACGCATTCTGCAGGGAGCTTCCGCCGGTTTGGTCGGCGTGGTGGTTCCCATGTACTTAGCGGAGTGTCTGGACGCGGGGTCGCGAGGGAAGGGGACGGGGATGTTCCAATTTTTGCTGACGGTGGGTTTGGTGTTTGCGGCGGTTGTGGGGTTTGTGACGACCAACCTGGTGGGAGCGGCGACGGATGTGACGGTGCCGGACGACATGAAGACGCTGGCGTGGCAGATGATTTTCTGGTGCTCGGCTATCCCGGGGTTGATCCTGTTCTTTGGTTCGTTCCGTCTCAAGGAATCTCCGCGTTGGCTGTACCGTCGCGGCAGGGAGAATGAGGCGCTCATCGCGCTGGCGGCGAACAACGGCGAGTTTGCGGCGAAGGAAATTCTCGCGGAGATGAAGGCGGCGGATGTGGCGGCTGAACAGGAAAAGGCTGCCATCGCTGAGGCTTCCAAGGGCGATTCTCTGCTGCAGCGCAAGTACGTCATTCCCTTCGTTCTGGCGGTCATCGTGCTCGCCTGCACTCAAGCCACGGGCATCAACTCCGTACTCAACTACTCCGTGAAGATCTTCCAACAGGCAGGTCTCGAGGGACAGAGCGCCAACGTCGCGGACATGGCCATCAAGGTGGTCAACATGCTCATGACCATCGTCGCCGTCTCTCTCGTGGATAAGAAGGGACGCACCTTCCTGCTCAAGGTCGGCACCCTCGGCATCATCGTCGGTCTCGCCGGCGTCGGGTTCATGTTCAGCTCCGTGGAGAACGAGCGTGTCGATGTCGCCGATTATGTGAAGGCTCATGTCGTCAAGCACGAGGGCAAGGACACCTACGTCAAGTTGTCCGTGGATGACGCCGTGAAGACCGTAGCTGCCCAGCACCCCGAACTCATGCAGGGCGATTCCGTGGCACCGGGGGTTCAGCTCATCGTCACCTACCAGCAGGGCGACTCCTCCAACCAGGTCGTCGCTGAGCGCTTTGACCGCGCCGCCAAACTCGACTTCGTGAAGAAGGCTCTCCCCGGCGAGCAGTATCTGGATGACGCTCTGGCGCCCGTGGACGTCGCCGCGGCGCAGAATGCCTTCCGCGAGGAACTCAAAAAAGATTCGATCAAGAAGAAAAGAGAGCACAAACTCTCCGACCGCTTGCGCGCCAAAGACGTCTCGGCGCGTCCGGCGCTGGCGGAAGGCTACGATTACGACGAGGTGCTGAAGACCGTGCTCGAGCTTGAGAGCAACGCGGACCGAGTGCTCATTGCGCCGGCTTTTGTGCCCAAGCCCACCTTCCTCGACAAGCTCTTCTTCTGGGAGGAACTCCCGGAACCCGGCACCCTGGAGGAACTCTCCATCACGCGCGCCGAGGTCGGCATGAAGCCCGACCAAACTACCGGCTGGCTCGTCACGCTCTTCTTTGTGGTCTTCGTCTCCTTCTTTGCCGCGGGTCCCGGCGTTTGCGTCTGGCTCGCACTTTCTGAGCTGATGCCCACGCGTATCCGTGCCAACGGCATGGCTATCGCTCTGCTGATCAACCAGGGCGTCTCCACGACCATTGCGGGAACCTTCCTGCCGTGGGTGGGAGCGCTGGGTTATTCAAGCGTGTTCTACACCCTCGCCGGGTTCACGGTGATCTACTTCATCACCGCCGCCTTCTTCCTCCCGGAAACCAAAGGGCGCACCCTCGAGGAAATCGAGCAGTACTTCACCACCGGTAAGATGCCCGAAAAGACACACTGAAAAACGCAGAACTCGCGCGAACGCCATAGGCAACAGCTTGGACATATTTTCAACGGTTGAAAAAGTAAGCCCGGTTCAACGCCGGGCTTATCTTTTCCCGCTCAAAAGCAATCCTCCGAATCATGAAAAAATACCCTGTAAAGACCTACCCGGTCGACAAGAAAAAAGTCAAGGCTCTTGCTCCGCGTTACCCGCGCTACATTCGTTGGAGCGATGAGGATAAGTGCTTCATCGGCTCCCTGCCGAATCTGTGCGGCGACTGTTGCCACGGCGATACCCCGGAGGAAGTCGCACGCGAGCTCACCATCAGTGCCGAATTATCACTTGAAGCAAGCGCAAAATTCGGCTTTCCTTTCCCGGAGCCCCGCAGCGTCATCGTCACCCCCTCGGAATACCGAGACTCTCCACAAAATGAGCAAATTCCCTGCCACTCGCCGCGCCGGAACATCAAACCAAAGAAAGACACACCGATGAAAAACGCAATCACCCCAAAAATTCAAGCTATCGCTCGTCAATATCCCCGTATCATTCGTTGGAGCAACGAGGATAACTGCTACATCGGCTCCTTGCCGGATCTGGACGGTGACTGCACGCATGGCGACACCCCGGACGAAGTAGCGCAAAACCTCGATGAGTGCGCGGAGATCTACGTAGCCGATTGCCTGGACGATGGAACCCCGCTGCCGGAACCAAGCTCCTTCATTGTTTCCCCGTCCTGATTCCGCAAGCAAGGCGCTCCCGGGCGCCTCCAAGCTCGCCGCGGGCACTAGTCCCGACGGGAATCGAACCCATATTTGCCCTTTAGGAGAGGGCCGTTCTATCCATTGAACTACGAGACCGGAGAAACGGACGCCCACCTAAGTACACCGAGGAGGAGAAAAAAGCAAGCAAAATCTCAGAGCAAATGCATTAGGAAATGTGGTTGCCATTTACGAATTACGAATTACGAGTTACGAGTTGGATGCTTGCGCGCTCCGCGCGGGCTAATCGTAAAGCTTCCATGTTTTGAGATTTTCCTTGACAAGAGGGGAAGGGGGACGTATATTGGCGCACCCGCCTGAGTCGCTCACGCAACAACGGAAGGCAGCGGGAAGAGATAGCGACTCCTTCCAAAACCCGCTTTCCCTGCGTTAAGGAAAAGCAACCTACAGAAAACATATGATCAACGAACTCGTCACCAGCATGGTGGAAGCAGGCGTTCACTTCGGGCATCAGACCCGCAAGTGGCACCCGAACATGAAAAAGTTCATTCTCACGCAGAAGAACGGAATCCATATCATCGACCTGGAGGAAACGGAGAGATGCCTCGAAAAGGCAGCGAAATTCCTCGCCGGGTTGGTCGCCAAGAACAAAAAAATCCTCTTCGTCGGCTGCAAGAGGCAGGCTCAGGAAGCTGTGAAGGAAGCGGCTGAGGCGACGGGTCAGTACTACGTCAATTTCCGCTGGCTGGGTGGTATGCTCACGAATATGTCAACGATCAAGAAGAGCATCGCCCGTCTGGAGTATTTGGAGAATCTCAGTAGTCAGCCTGAGTACAAGAAGATGTCCAAGAAGGAGCTCGCCGCCCTCGCACGGGAGCGTGAGAAGCTCCTGCGCAACCTGCAGGGAATTCGCACGATGGGCGGTGCGCCGGACGCACTCGTCGCCATTGGCGCGGACCACGAGGACATCGCCATCCGTGAGGCTCACATCCTGGGCATCCCCGTGGTGGTGCTGACGGACACGAATGCGGACCCGGACAGCGTGGACTACCCGATCCCGGGCAACGATGATGCGGTGCGTTCCATCCGCCTCATCCTGAGCTACCTCGTGGATGAGATGAACAAGGCTCGTCCCGTTGCCAAAGCGTAAACAACGAACATCTTTTTTACAACCAAAGACCATGGCTGAAATTACTGCACAAATGGTGAAGGAGCTGCGTCTTAAGACGGACGCGGGGATGATGGATTGCAAAAACGCGCTGGTCGAGTGCGGCGGAGACATGGACGAAGCCGTGAAATACCTGCGCGAAAAAGGCATCGCCAAGGCCGCTAAAAAGGCTGACCGCGAAGCGAAGGAAGG
Organism: uncultured Akkermansia sp.; assembly: GCA_947585525.1. Lineage (GTDB taxonomy): Bacteria > Verrucomicrobiota > Verrucomicrobiia > Verrucomicrobiales > Akkermansiaceae > Akkermansia. Next base: position 3,998 of record CANPXA010000094.1, read on the forward strand.
CGTCGTGGCCACTGTCGTGGAGGGCAAGGACGGCATCATCTACGAGATCAACTGCGAAACCGATTTTTGCTCCAAGGGTGACAAATTCAAGACCCTCGTGGGCGAGGTGGGCGCCGCACTCAAGGCTTCTGACGCGACCTCTCTCGAGCAGGCTCTCGCCGTTCCGATGAACGGACGCACCGTGGAAACCTACATTGCCGAGCAGTGCGCTGCTATCGGTGAGAACATGAAGCTGCGCCGTTTCGCCCGCTATCAGCTGGAGGGAGAAGGCTGCATCGCCTCCTACATCCACATGGGCGGCAAGGTGGGCGTTCTGTTGGAAGTGTCCTGCGGTAAAGCGGAAACTGCCACCAACACCACTTTCACCACCCTCTGCAAGGACCTCACTCTCCACATCGCCGCCTGTGCGCCGAAGAGTGTGGACTCCTCATCGCTGGATCCCGCGTTCGTCGCGGAGGAACAGGAAATCGCGAAAGCCCAGCTCATCGCAGAAGGCAAGCCGGAAGCCCTGCTGGAGAAGATTCTTCCCGGCAAGCTGCGCGCCCTCTACAAGCAGAGCTGCCTCCTCAACCAGGAGTTCGTGAAGGATCCTTCCACCTCTGTCGAGAAGCTCGTCGATTCCACAGCTAAGCAGCTCGGCGACTCCATCAAGGTCGTTTCCTTCCATCGCTTCCAGCTCGGCGCCTAAGGCGCTGGGCGCTTTTCAGGCGCCTATTTACGATTTACGATTTACGATTTACGAATTACGATTTCTGGGAATTCGCGCGCCGTCGGCGCGGGATGTGCGAAGCTTTAGCTGAGGTGGTGGGGAAGATCATGGACTTTGTTTAGTTAGAAAGGTTGGTGTTTACGCCATGCCGTTTCGGCGGCTCTCCTTCCATCGTACATCGTACATCGTACATAGGCACCGCCAGGTGCCCCCGTCCATCGTCCATGATTTATGCTCTTTCTACGCCGCTTGGTTCTTCAGCGCTCGCCGTTGTGCGTGTGAGCGGGGAGGGGTGTGCGACGCTGCTCGGGAAGCTGTGCGGTTGGGAAGGAGGACGTGTGCCGGAGGCGCGGAGGGCGACGTTGTGCCACGTATTGGACGCTACGGGTGAGGTGGTGGACGAGTGCATCGCCATCTACTACGCGGGTCCGGCGAGTTTCACGGGCGAGGATATGCTGGAGTTGATCTGCCACGGCGGGACGCTGGTGACCCAGCACGTGATGGACCGCGTACATGAATGCGGAGCGAGACCGGCCGAACCCGGGGAATTCTCCCGCCGCGCCTTTGAAAACGGGAAGATGGACCTCACTCAGGCGGAGGCCATCATGGACATCATCTCCGCCGGGAGCGATATGGCCCTGCGGGCGGCTCAATCCCAACTCGCGGGCGGCATTTACCGTCCCGTCCGGTCCGCCATGGACCGTCTGACGGACGCCACGGCTCACCTGGAAGCCTACATCGATTTCCCCGAAGAAGACATCTCTCCGGATTCCCGGGAACAGATTCGAGCCGTCTTGCAAGAAGTGGTCGAAATGTTGGATCATTTGCTCAAGACGGCAGAGCTGGGACGCCTCCTGCGCGAGGGAATCCGCACGGCTATCGTCGGGGCGCCCAACGCCGGAAAATCCAGCTTGCTCAACCGCCTGCTTGGCTACGAACGCGCCATCGTCAGCTCCTCTCCCGGTACCACCCGCGACACCGTGGAGGAAAATATCTGCATCCGCGGGCTCGGGCTGCGTCTCATCGATACCGCCGGTATGCGCAAGGACGCGGAACCGATCGAGCAGGCCGGCATTAATCGCGCTCTCCGGGCGTGGGAGGATGCCGATCTCGTGCTCGAGGTGCAGGACGCCACTCAGCCGCGCGTCCCCTTGCCCCACGCCCCCGATTCGGACGTGCCGCATCTCCTGCTGCTCAACAAATGCGACCTCCCGATGCACCCCTCCTGCGTCGAGCTGCAGGACGACCCCGATACACTGTGCATCTCCTGTCGCACCGGCGAAGGCTTTTCTTCCCTGGAGTCTCGCATCACTGAACTCTTCCTCGCGCAATCCGGGGGGGCCGACTCACGAGCCGCCATCAACGCGCGCCACCGATCTGCCCTCACGGATGCCCACGCTTCCCTCGTCCGTGCCATAAACTTGCTCTCTTCCTCCGCCGAGCCGGAACTCATCTCCATCGACCTTCGCTCGGCCCTCGACTCCCTCGGCGCCATCACCGGCAAAACCGATACCGAGGACATCCTCGATCGCATCTTCTCCCAATTCTGCATCGGAAAATGAATTCATGGACGATGGACGGGGGCGCCGGAGGTGCCCTATTTACGAATTACGAGTTACGAATTACGAACTATTTTTTGAATTACGAGTTACGAGTTACGAATTACGATTTAAGAAATTCCGCGCCGTTGGCGCAATTTAGCGGAGCGAGAGCGAGAGGGAATTTTGGAAACAATGCGGGGATGTTGGCTAGAAAGCTCACAGAACTACGCCATGCCGTCTTGCAGGCTTTGCTTCCATCGTCCATCGTCCATCGTACATGGACGCCTTCGGCGTCTTGGTTTAGAAATCGTAGCGCATTCCGACTCCGAGGTTCCAACTCGTCATCGCATCACGGAAATCTGCGTCCGCCTTGAAGTAGATCTGTGTCTTTTCGTTGACAGGCACTCTCAGCGATGCTCCGACCTGCAACGCAGTCTTGCCCACTTCCGCCGCTTTCACGTCCCGACTCACGGACGGGTTGGCCTGCAACGCCACTGCTGCCTCGCCCTGCGAATCCCCCAAGTCCTGCGCTATGTTTGCTCTCACTTCCAGCTGTGCCGACCGGTTGAACCCGCTCTCTCCCACTGTCCCTATCCATCTCGCTCCCAGACCCAC